>CANGOK010000023.1 GCA_947455285.1 Beijerinckiaceae bacterium
GCCAGCCCATGTGCAAGCGGCTAGCTGAACATTCTCATCAGGCCGCCAAAAGCCGCTGCACTTCGCTGACTAGATCGCGCAGATGGAAGGGTTTCGATAGGATTTTTGCATCCTTCGGGGCGTTATTGTCGGGGTTCAGGGCGACGGCGGCGAAGCCCGTGATGAACATGACCTTGATGTCGGGATCGAGTTCGGTCGCCCGGCGCGCCAATTCGATTCCATCCATTTCCGGCATCACAATGTCGGTCAGTAGCAGTTCGAAGGGCTCTTCGCGCAGGCGATTATAGGCCGACAGGCCATTATCGAACGAGGCGACGTCAAAGCCCGCGTTCTGCAAAGCCCGCACAAGGAAGCGACGCATATCGTTATCGTCTTCCGCAAGCAGGATTTTCGTCGTTGCGGCGGCGGTCTCGTTCATATCACCCTCGAATGTTACGCGATCCCCATAGGACGCTCGGCGAGTAAACGATTGGTGAAGATGGGCGTGAATATGACCGCAGCGTTAATCCTTCCTTTCAGGCCTGAAATCCCTCGGTTTCGTGGCTTGGCGTCCTGCGGGATGGACAGCGCCTGATCGGCGATGCAAACTGCTTTTGCCGATCCGCGCGGGCGTCAATGGACCACTTCAAAGAGCACTCCGACCCTCAAAACACCGCCTCTCAGGTCGCGCCCTGCGATCCCGAACTTGCGGTCGCTTTCGATGTGCTGAGGCCCCGCGCCCCGATCGGCCCCGTCGTGTTCTCGTCGCCACACTCGGGCGATGTCTATCCGGCCGCCTTTCTGGCCGCCGCGCAGCTCGATCCGCTGACCCTTCGCCGTTCCGAGGACGCCTTTGTCCATGAGCTTTTCGGCGCGGCGCCGGATTTTGGCGCGGTTCTCATGAGCGCTCGATTTCCCCGCGCTTATCTTGATGTGAACCGCGAGCCCTACGAACTCGACCCGCGGATGTTCGAGGGGCGCCTGCCCGATTTCGTCAACACGCGCTCATTGCGGGTCGCTGGGGGGCTTGGCACCATCGCGCGGGTTGTGGGGGAGGCGAAGGAGATCTACGCCCGGCGCCTCACCGTCGAGGAAGGGCTCAAGCGCATCGAAAGCCTCTATAAGCCCTGGCACGCCGCCCTTCGGAGCCTGTTGCAGGAGGCCCGGCGCCGTAATGGCGCGGCTGTGCTGGTCGATTGCCATTCCATGCCCTCCACCGCCGGACGCCTGGAGCGGATCAAAGCGGATTTCGTGCTTGGCGATCGTCACGGGACGAGCTGCGACCCCGCGCTCATGGATGCTGCGGAAAGCCGCCTGCGGGCGCTTGGCTATGCGGTGGTGCGCAACAAGCCCTATGCGGGGGGCTTCATCACCGAACATTACGGCGCTCCCTCCAGTGGCTGGCATGCGCTCCAGATCGAGATCAACAGGGGGCTTTATCTGGATGAAGCCAAGCTTGAGCGCTCGCCGGGCTTCGACGAGCTGCAAAAAGACCTGCGCGAGGTCATGCGGACCTTGATCGAGGTAGCGGAGGAAATGGCGTGTAGCGCTGCGGCGCGAAATCTCGCGGCGGAATGAAATAGAGCCCTGAAAAAGAAAGGAGGCCGCTCGTTTGCACAAGCGGCCCCAAGTCAAGGGAGGAAACGCCCAAGAAGGGCATTCGTTCAGCGCAAGGCGCCGAACAACGGACATATGGACTGAGGTCGACGAGTTCGCAAGGGGGCCGCAGGCAATATCGCGCACTGTGGCAAATTTATCATTATAGCCAAGGCTTAGCTGACAAATGCCATGGCCCCAAAAAGAAAGGAGGCCGCTCGTTTGCACAAGCGGCCCCAAGTCAAGGGAGGAAACGCCCAAGAAGGGCAACAGCAACAACGTTGCTGCATAGCAGTACGAATAATGCCGCAGCGCACAAAAGGCAAGCCGCTTCTTCTAGGTGTGACGGAATGTCGCACTTGCCGGTTATCTCGCCATCATCGCAAGGCGCGCCCCCTCGCGCCGTGTCTGCGCCTCATGTAATCTTGGCGCGTCGCGCCAGATGGCGAGCAGGAGAGTTCCCGGAATGAAGCCCGTCGATTTCGCGCAGTTTCTGGAGGAGCTCGCCACCGTTTCAGGCGAAGCGATCCTGCCCTTTTTCCGCACTGCGCTTGGCGCCGACGACAAATCGCTGGGTGGCGTCTTCGATCCGGTGACCGAGGCCGACCGTGCGGCGGAAGCCGCCATGCGGCGCATGATCAACGCTTCCTTTCCCGACCATGGCATCATCGGCGAAGAATTTGGCGACCAACGCAAGGACGCCGAATGGGTCTGGGTGCTCGACCCCATCGACGGCACGAAGAGCTTTATTTCGGGCATGCCGGTCTGGGGCACGCTGATCGGCCTCCAGCACAATGGCCGCCCCTGCTACGGCGTAATGAACCAGCCCTTCACTCGCGAACGTTTCAGCGGCGACGGCGCAAGCGCCACATGGCGTGGCGTCGGACTGAAGGACAAACTCACTGAGCGCCGCCTGCATGTGCGCCACTGCGCCGATCTTGCAGAGGCGACCCTCATGACCACCCACCCGGCCCTGCTGGCGCCTGGCACGCTTGAGCCCTTCCAGAGGGTCGAGGAAAAGGTCCGCCTGTCGCGCTATGGCGGCGATTGCTACGCCTATTGCATGCTGGCCGCCGGCCATGTGGATCTCGTGATCGAAAGCGGTTTGAAGCCCTTCGACATCGTGGCGCTCGTGCCGATCGTGGAAGGTGCAGGCGGCGTCATCACAAGCTGGGATGGCGGCAGCCCGGCTC
Source organism: Beijerinckiaceae bacterium (assembly GCA_947455285.1). Taxonomy (GTDB): domain Bacteria; phylum Pseudomonadota; class Alphaproteobacteria; order Rhizobiales; family Beijerinckiaceae; genus Terripilifer. The sequence continues at coordinate 2,769 of CANGOK010000023.1, forward strand.
AGGGCGGCTCAATCATCGCGGCAGGCGACAAGCGCGTGCATGCTCAGGCGATGGAGCTGCTGGCGAAGCGCTGAGCGGGCGCAGTAGAGCCGGGAATAAACGCGTCGAAAGCGGCCCAGAATTGGCTGCGGGTCGAATCTCGCTCCATCAGGATCTCATGGCGGGAGCCGGGGATTGCAATCACAGCGCCAGCTTTCAGCCGATGGGCGAAACGCTCGACCGCCCGGCTGTCGACGATGCGGTCATCACCCGCAGCGAAAACCAGCATCGGGGTGAGCACTCGGCGCGGATATTCCCCATCGGCGAATTCACCCATCAGTCGAAAGGCCGCATTGATCCAGCTGATGGTGGGGTCCCCGATGCATAGCTCAGGCGCGAGGGTCCATAGATTGGCGAAGCGCTGGTGCCGCATGGGATCAGAGGTCAGCACATTGCCGTCAAAGGCGCGCGATACGGTCGCCCGGCCATTGCCGCCGGGAATGAAGGCGCCGCCCAGCCCCACCGTATCCAACGTCTCGGCGAGCGCCCGCGCGAGACCAGGAAAACGCAACCGATAGAGATCAATCATGGGCGCGGTGGTGACGATCCGCTCGAAGGGCGAACGGCCGGCGCGTGATTGGGAGATCAGGATGGCGCCGCCCATGGAATGGGCAAGGGCGAACCATGGCCGCGGGCAAAAGGGCTCCAGCACCTGCGCGACGAGGGCGTCGAGATCGCGTTCGTAGAAGGCGAAATCGTCGATATGGCCTTTGAAGCGGTTGGTGAGTTCGCGCGCCGACAGGCCCTGCCCCCGCCAGTCGAAGGCCACCACCGTCAACCCACGCGCCAGCAACTCCCCAACCGTCTCGAAATATTTCTCGATGAACTCGGCCCGGCCGGGACAGATCAGCACAGTGCCTGCACAATTCCCCTGCGGACGCCAACGGGCGACGCGCAGCGACAGGCCGTCAGCCGTGCGAATCGTGGCCGCAACGGCGCCTTCGGGCGCGGGGTTGTCCCGGGTGAGGATCAGCTTCATCGAATTTCGAACTCCTCCCCACTCTTATAGCGCCGCTTCGCCGCGCGAAAAGCGGAGCCATTCGCCTCTTGCAATCGGGCGCGCCCATTCCCAAGTTTTTTCTGCGCGGGCCGCTCTCGGACGCGCTTACTGGCGCCCGGCAAGGGGCCGGGCGTCCATGTCGCTCAAATGAGGATATGAACCATGCGCCATTTTGATCTTTCGCCGCTCTACCGTTCCACGGTCGGATTCGACCGCATGCTTGCCCTGCTCGATCAGGCGACCGGGACGGATAGCGCAGCCACCTATCCCCCCTACAATATCGAGCGCACCGGCGAGACAGCCTATCGCATCACGGTCGCCGTCGCGGGCTTCAGCGAGGAAGACCTCTCGATCGAGGTCAAGGAAAACACGCTGGTGATCCGCGGCGCCAAGGAAAACAAGGTAGAGGCCGAGCCGCGCACCGAAATGCTCCATCAGGGCATAGCCGCCCGCGCTTTCGAGCGCCGGTTCCAGATGGCCGAGCATGTGGAAGTGACGGGCGCCAACCTGCGCAACGGCCTCCTGCATGTTGAGCTGGTGCGCAAGATTCCCGAGGCTCAAAAACCGCGCCGCATCGAAATCAACGGCGCCAAGGTGGTGGAGGCCGCCCGTCAGGCGGCGTGAGCCAGCCATCTTGACGCCAAAGATGCGAATGTTAAATTAAATGTGTCAGCAACTGATCGACTTGAGCGAAAGCTGAGCGTGCTGACCCACTGGCGCAAGCCAGTCACTAGCTTAAGGCGGTGGGCCGAAAGGCTTGGTTTGTCGAGAACTTCCGGGGCGGCCTCACAAGGGTCGCCCCAACTATTTTTGAGCTTTATTTTGCGCCACCAACCGTTTGTCATTCATCACGAAAGCCATTTCGATCTCCGTCATCTGACCGATGCGTGGCATTCGTTCTCGTGGCGGCTAAAAACTCAAGAGGTCGTTCAGTTCACGTTGGAAGTTCGCTACAGCAATCACTGCTATACCGATGCCAAACTTCCTAATGATCCGGGATGCGCGATCATCCTCGACAAAAGCATAAAGCGCATTTTTTGCCCAAGCCGACATGCAAGGTCGCTGTCTTTGCCCTCGTTATTTTCCAACCTTGCAGCCCGACCAACGACAAGCGTCGGCATCCTCCGGCGGAACTACAGTGTCTTCGAGGTTCAGCAGGATGGATTGCTCTACTATGCCTTTTTCAAGCTCCGGGGCCTACGAGCGAGCAATTCGGATAATGCGCATCTCAACCTGTTCGTTGAGAGCGCCTATGAAAGACCTGACAAGGTTATTTCCCGAAGGAAAGTCCCGTTCGGCATGTTGGCCGAAGCGGTCGTGACCAACGCGAAACTCTGACAGGAAAGGATATCCCCTCAGTCCAGCGGATTGATCGGCACGCCATTGGCGTAACCGGGCCCAACTGTGGGCGCGGGCGGCGCTGCGGCTGTGACCGGGGTGGGCGCCTCGGGCGCGGCCTGCTCAGGCGCAGGGGCAAGAACGGGCGCAGGCGCGACGGTCGCCTTTGAGGGCGCAGGCTTGCGAGGGGTGGGAGAGCGCGACTTTGGAGCGGCGGGCGCGCCTTCTGCAGGCGCAAGCGCTGGCTGATGAGCAAGCGCCGGGGCGTCGGAGACGCCGCCGCGCGGGTTCGCCATGGCGTAGCGCTGAAGGATCGTCCCATTCGCAACGTCCACCACCAGCCGCAGGGGCCGCCCGCCCTGTTCATTGACGTCAACCACGAAGACGCCGCCCTTGCGTCGGATCTGGCGCACCTTGTAACCGGCGCGATTGAGGCCCCGGACCACCGTGTCAGGCATCATTTCGGGGGGCGGCGCGACACGGCTGTAGCCCCAGTTTCCCCAGAACTGCGCCTGAGCGGGGACGGCGCCGGCGATCGAGGCCAGGCCCAGAGCGGCCGCAAGTGCGCCGAGGTAGCGTAGCCTGAGCATTTCATTCTCCATTGCGGTTCGATGAATAATAATCATCAATGCAACGTAATTCCTAATAAATCGAGGCGCAGATCAGGCGCTTTTGGGGGCTTGCCGCAAAATTTCGATGAAGCGATCGACTTCCTGCGGGGTCGTGGCGAAAGACGGGATGAGCCGCACGAAAACCTCGTCCGCGCACGGCGCCTCACCGCCCGCGAGGCCACGCGCGCCCCAATGGTAATAGCGCGCGCCAGCCGCCTTTAGGGCCGCGTCGCTAGCGCGCGGCAAAATGGCGAAGACCTCATTCGCCTCGCAAGGCCAGGGCAGGCGAACGTCCGGAGTCGCGGCAAGCCCTTCCCTCAACCGATCCGCCATGGCGTTGGCGTGCCGAGCGAGATCGAGCCAGTGGCCGTCAGTTAGATAGGCGGACATCTGCGCGCCCAAAAATCGGCCCTTCGACAGGGTGTGTCCGGCCCGCTTGCGGCGGAAGGCGAAGTCATGGGCGAGCGCCGGATCGAAAAAGATCACGGCTTCGCAGCAGAATGTCCCGTTTTTGGTCGCGCCGAAAGACAGAACATCCACCCCCGCCTGCCAGCTCATGCGCGCCGGGCTGCACCCGAGCCGCGCGACAGCATTGGCGAAACGCGCCCCATCCATATGCACCTTGACCCCGGCCCCGTGGGCGGCGGCGCACAGGGCGTCCAGCTCATCGAGGGAGTAACGCGTGCCGCATTCGGTGGCCTGGGTCAGGGACAGGGCGGAGGGCTGGACCTGCTTCACCAGGCCGCGCGGATAGCGGGCGAGCGCGCCTTGAAGGGTTGAGAGCCCGATCTTGCCCTGCGCGCCCGGCAGGCCCACGAGCTTGGCGCCGGCCGAGTAGAATTCCGGGGCGCCGCATTCGTCATTGGCGATATGGGCGTCCTCATGGCAGAAAATAGCCCCATGGGGCGGGGTCAGCGCCGCCAGAGCCAGCGCATTGGCCGCCGTGCCGCTCGGCACCAGGAAAACAGCGCAGTCACGCTCGAAGAGCTCCTGCACCGCCTTTTCCGCCGCCGCCGTCCACGGATCGACCCCATAGGGCATGGCCGCGCCTGCATTGGCCGCCATGAGCGCGGCCATGACGGGGCCAGAAGCGCCTGAGGTGTTATCGCTCGCAAAATCCATCGGAGACCCCGCCTGTCATTCCGCCCATTTCTGGACGAGAAAGCCTCTGCTGTTCAAGCCGTCCAAAAGCGCAGCCGCCAAGCCGAAAGAGGCTCTAACGCGGCCGATTCCACCCGCTTGTGCGAAAGAGGTAAATCTGTCATGTTTCACCTTCCCAGATAGGACAGCTTTGCTGACCATTTGTGGAACGGGCTCCCAAAATCACGAAAAGCTTCGATTTGGCTGCTCTGGACGCCTTTTCGGGTGGTCCAGCTGGAATGCCGGAACGTGATAGGGTGTGCGGTGGCGAGGCGTAGCTCGGTGGAAGAACCACCGGACGGAGCGGACAATGGACGGGCACGACAACAGGGGACTGGATGGCATGGAAGCGCAAGCGATGAGCAGCGCCCCCAAACGCACGGACGCCCTTACCGCCATGACTACTCCCATGTTTGGAACCAGCGCCATGCCCATTCCCATGATTGATCCCGCACTGCCGCAGGAACAGGGCCTTTTCGACCCGCTGCTCGGCAAGGACTCCTGCGGCGTCGGCTTCATCGCCGACATGCACAACCGCAAGACCAACCAGATCGTGCAGCAGGGCCTGCAGATCCTGCTCAACCTCGACCATCGCGGCGCGGTGGGCGCGGATCCCAAGCTTGGCGACGGCTGCGGCATTCTCGTGCAGATCCCGCATGACTTCTTCGTAGGGGAATGCGCCAGCCTCGGCATGAAGCTGCCTGCGGCGCATGAATATGGCGTCGGCCAGTTCTTTATGCCCCGCGATGCGCAGGCGCGCGCCGAGGCCGAGAAGATCGTGGCGGACCAGCTCGCGCATGAAGGCCTTGCGCTCATCGGCTGGCGCGACGTTCCCGTCGACAATTCCGATCTTGGCGACGCCGTGAAGGCGGTCGAGCCGGTCATGCGTCAGGTTTTCGTGGGCCATGGAGCCGCGACCCGCGACGAAGATCACTTCGAGCGTCAGCTCTATCTCGCCCGCAAGTGCATTTCGAACGCCATCTATGCGCTGGCGCGCCGGGAGATGGCTGAGTTCTATCCAGTCTCGATGTCCTGCCGCACCATCGTCTACAAGGGCATGGTTCTGGTGAGCCAGCTTGGCGACTACTACAAGGACCTCGGCGACCCGCGCTTCGTCAGCGCGCTGGCTCTCGTCCATCAGCGCTTCGCCACCAACACCTTCCCGTCATGGCGTCTCGCCCATCCCTATCGCATGGTCGCGCATAACGGCGAGATCAACACGCTGCGCGGCAACGTCAACTGGATGGCCGCCCGTCAGGCCTCGGTCGCGAGCGAACTCTTCGGGGACAATATCTCGAAGCTCTGGCCGATTTCCTATGAAGGCCAGTCTGACACCGCCTGCTTCGACAACGCGCTCGAATTCCTCGTGCAGGGCGGCTATTCGCTCAGCCATGCGATGATGATGCTGATCCCCGAGGCCTGGGCGGGCAATCCGCTCATGGATGAGGATCGCCGCGCCTTTTACGAATATCACGCCGCGCTGATGGAGCCGTGGGACGGGCCCGCCGCCATGGCCTTCACCGATGGCCGCCAGATCGGCGCGACGCTTGACCGCAACGGCCTGCGCCCCGCCCGCTACATCGTGACCGAAGACGGCCTCGTCATCATGGCCTCGGAAGTTGGCGTGCTCCCGATTCCTGAGAGCACCATCGTCAAGAAGTGGCGTCTGCAGCCCGGCAAGATGCTGCTCGTCGATCTCGAACAGCACCGCATCATTTCCGATGATGAAATGAAGCAGACGCTCTCCGGCGCTCATCCCTACAGCGACTGGCTGGAGCGCACGCAGATCGTGCTCGAAGACCTCAAGCCCGTCGAGGCCCGCGCCGCGCGCACCGACGTGTCGCTGCTCGATCGCCAGCAGGCCTTCGGCTACACGCAGGAAGACCTCGCCATTCTGCTCGCGCCCATGGCGGCGACAGGCGAAGAGGGCGTCGGCTCCATGGGCACGGATACGCCCATCGCCGTTCTCTCCGACAAGTCGAAGCTGCTTTATAACTACTTCAAGCAGAACTTCGCGCAGGTGACGAACCCGCCGATCGATCCGATCCGCGAACAGCTGGTCATGAGCCTCGTGTCGTTCATCGGCCCGCGTCCGAACATCTTCGACCGCGAGGGCAATTCCAAGCGCAAGCGTCTTGAAGTTCGCCAGCCGATCCTCACCAACGCCGATCTCGAAAAGATCCGTTGCATCGGCCATCTCGAAGATTCCTTCGACACCCGCACGCTCGACATGACCTATTCGGCCGAGCTTGGCGCGGCTGGCATGGAATCCATGCTGGAGCGTCTGTGCGAGCGCGCCGAACAGGCGGTTCGCGGCGGCTATAACATCATCATCCTGTCCGACCGCATGGTCGGCCCCGATCGCATGCCGATCCCTGCGATCCTCGCGACTGCGGCCGTGCATCATCATCTCATCCGCAAGGGCCTGCGCACCTCGGTCGGCCTTGTGATCGAGACCGGCGAAGCGCGCGAAGTGCATCACTTCGCCTGCCTTGCGGGCTATGGCGCAGAAGCCATCAATCCCTATCTCGCCTTCGAGACCCTCGCCGGCATGGCGAAGGAGTTCCCCGAAGAAGTCGATGAATATGAGGCCGTGAAGCGCTTCATCAAGTCGGTCGACAAGGGCCTCTTGAAGGTCATGTCGAAGATGGGCATCTCGACCTATCAGTCCTACTGCGGCGCGCAGATCTTCGACGCGATCGGCCTCAGCAAGGATTTCGTGCAGAAGTATTTCACCGGCACTGCGACCACCATCGAGGGCGTCGGCCTTGATGAGATCGCGAAAGAGACCGCGACGCGCCATCGCGACGCATTCGGCGACTCGCCGGTCTATCGCCATGCGCTGGATGTCGGCGGCGAATACGCCTTGCGCACGCGCGGCGAGGCCCATGCCTGGTCGGCGCAGTCGGTGTCGCTGCTTCAGCATGCGGTGCGCGGCAACGCGCAGGACAAATATCGCTCCTTCGCAAAGCTCCTCAACGAACAGGACGAGCGCCTGCTGACGATCCGCGGCCTGTTCCGCATCCGCGGCGCCGAAGAGGATGGCCGCAAGCCGGTTCCGCTCGAAGAGGTCGAATCCGCGCAGGACATCGTCAAGCGTTTCGCCACCGGCGCCATGTCCTATGGCTCCATTTCCCGCGAAGCCCACACCACTCTCGCCATCGCCATGAACCGCATCGGCGGCAAGTCGAACACAGGCGAAGGCGGCGAGGAATCTGACCGCTACAAGCCCATGGCCAATGGCGACAGCATGCGCTCAGCCATCAAGCAGGTGGCGTCTGGCCGCTTCGGCGTGACGACGGAATATCTCGTCAATTCCGACATGATTCAGATCAAGATGGCGCAGGGCGCAAAGCCCGGCGAAGGCGGTCAGCTGCCAGGCCACAAGGTCGATGCGGTCATCGCCAAGGTGCGCCATTCCACGCAGGGCGTCGGCCTCATCTCGCCCCCGCCCCATCACGACATCTATTCGATTGAAGATCTCGCCCAGCTGATCTTCGACCTGAAGAACGTCAATCCGCAGGCGCAGGTCTCGGTGAAGCTCGTCTCTGAAGTCGGCGTCGGCACGGTCGCCGCTGGCGTCTCGAAGGGCCGCGCCGATCACGTGACGATCTCGGGCTTTGAAGGCGGCACCGGCGCTTCGCCGCTCACCTCGATCAAGCACGCCGGCAGCCCCTGGGAGATCGGCCTCGCCGAAACCCATCAGACGTTGGTTCTCAACCGTCTGCGTTCGCGCATCGCGGTGCAGGTCGATGGCGGTCTTCGCACCGGCCGCGACGTGATCGTGGGCGCGCTGTTGGGCGCTGACGAATTCGGCTTCGCCACCGCTCCGCTCATCGCGGCGGGCTGCATCATGATGCGCAAGTGCCATCTCAACACCTGCCCGGTGGGCGTCGCGACGCAGGATCCCGTCCTGCGCAAGCGCTTCGTCGGCCAGCCCGAGCATGTCATCAACTTCTTCTTCTTCGTCGCCGAAGAAGTGCGCGAGATCATGGCTTCGATGGGCTATCGCCGCTTCGATGAAATGATCGGCCAGATGCAGATGCTCGACAAGTCCAAGGTCGTCGATCACTGGAAGGCGCAGGGCCTCGACTTCTCGAAGCTCTTCCACAAGCCGCAGACCTCGACGCCGACCCCGATCTATCACACGGAGACACAGGACCACGGTCTCGACAGCATTCTCGACCGCACCCTTATCGCCAAGGCGCGCGAGGCCATCGACACCGGCAAGTCCGTTTCGATCGAAGGGACCATCGCCAGCATGGACCGCACCACCGGCGCCATGCTCTCAGGCGAAGTCGCCCGTCGCTGGGGCCACAAGGGCATGCCTGAAGACACGATCCATGTGAAGCTGAAGGGCACCGCTGGCCAGAGCTTCGGCGCATGGGCGGCGCGCGGCGTGACGCTCGAACTTGAAGGCCAGGCCAACGACTATGTCGGCAAGGGCCTGTCGGGTGGGCGCATCACCATTCGCCCCGCGGCCGAAGCCACGAAGATCGTCGCTCATGAGTCCATCATCGCGGGCAATACGCTGCTTTACGGCGCGATCGCTGGCGAGGCCTATATCAGCGGCGTGGTCGGCGAGCGTTTCGCGGTCCGCAACTCCGGCGCCATCGCGGTCGTCGAAGGCGCGGGCGATCATGGCTGCGAATATATGACCGGCGGCGTCGTCGTCGTGATCGGCCAGACCGGCCGCAACTTCGCGGCGGGCATGTCGGGCGGCATCGCCTATGTGCTCGACGAAGAGGGCGATTTCGCCAAGCGCTGCAACCTCGCCATGGTGGAGTTGCAGCCAGTGCAGGCCGAAGAGGAAATGAACGAGCGTCTGCACCATCAGGGCGGCGATCTTCAGGGCCATGGCCTCGTCGATGTCATGAGCGACATGACCCGCTTCGACAGCGAGCGCCTGCACCAACTGATCTCCAACCACCTGCGCTACACCGGCTCGGTGCGGGCCAAGGAGATCCTCGACAATTGGGACGCCTTCAAGGGCAAGTTCCGCAAGATCATGCCAGTTGAATACAGCCGCGCGCTGGCCGAACTGAAAGCGCAAGACGGCGACGCGCAACTCGCGCCTGCGGGGGAGTGAGAGATGGGTAAGGTTACAGGCTTTCTTGAGATCGATCGCCGCGACCGTCGCTATGCGCCGGCCTCCGACCGTATCCGCCACTACAAGGAATTCGTCATCCCGCTGAGCGAGGAGGCGACGCGCGACCAGGCCGCGCGCTGCATGAACTGCGGCGTGCCCTATTGTCACAACGGCTGCCCTGTGAACAACCAGATCCCCGACTGGAACGATCTGGTCTATCGGCAGGATTGGGAGAACGCCTCGCGCAATCTCCACTCCACCAACAACTTCCCCGAGTTCACCGGCCGTGTGTGCCCGGCGCCCTGCGAGGCGTCCTGCACGCTGAATCTCAACGACCAGCCGGTGACCATCAAGACCATCGAATGCGCCATCGTCGATCGCGCATGGGCCGAAGGCTGGCTGAAGCCCGAGATCGCCAAGGCCAAGACCGGCAAGAAGATCGCCGTCATCGGCTCTGGCCCCGCGGGCCTCGCCTGCGCCCAGCAACTGGCGCGCGTCGGGCATGATGTGCATCTCTATGAGAAGAACGCCCGCGCCGGCGGCTTGCTGCGCTACGGCATTCCCGACTTCAAGATGGAAAAGCAGATCATCGACCGCCGCGTCCAGCAGATGACGGCCGAGGGCGTGACCTTCCACTACAACGTCAATGTCGGCGTCGACGTGAAGATGGACGAGCTCGTGGCGCAGTATGACGCCGTGGCTCTGGCGGGCGGCGCGGAAAAGCCGCGCGATCTGCCGATCCCCGGCCGCGAGCTGGCGGGCGTGCATTTCGCCATGGACTTCCTGCCCCAGCAGAACCGCCGCGTCGGCAAGGAGCAGATCGGCTCAAACGCCCCGATCCTCGCAGGCGGCAAGCATGTCGTCGTGATCGGCGGCGGCGATACGGGTTCAGACTGCATCGGCACCTCCGTACGTCAGGGCGCGCTGTCCGTGACCCAGCTCGAAATCATGCCGAAGCCCCCGGAGAAGGAAAACAAGCTCCTGACCTGGCCCGAATGGCCCCTCAAGCTGCGGACCTCATCGAGCCACGAGGAAGGCGCCGAACGCGACTTCGCCGTGAACACCGTCGAGTTCACCGGCGAGGGCGGCGCGGTCAAGACGCTGCGCTGCGTGCGCGTGGACGGCAAGTTCCAGCCCATCCCCGGCACTGAATTCGACCTTCAGGCCGATCTCGTGCTGCTCGCCATGGGCTTCGTCGCCCCCATCCATGAGGGCATGATCCATGACCTCGGCGTGAAGCTCGACCCGCGCGGCAATGTCGCCGCCGATACGCTGCAGTACAAGTCCAGCGTCGAGAAGGTCTTCGCCTGCGGCGACATGCGTCGTGGCCAGTCGCTGGTCGTCTGGGCGATCCGCGAGGGCCGCCAGTGCGCCGCCTCGATCGACAAGCACCTCATGGGCGAGACGATCCTGCCGCGCTGAGATCAGTTCGAATTGAACGAAAAAGCCGCGCGGCTGCAAACCGCGCGGTTTTTTATTGGGCCTCTTCCACCACGACACGGCGGTAGAGATGCCAGGTAGCGTGACCGAGGATGGGCAGCACGACCGTCAATCCGATCAGTAAGGGTATGCTGCCCAACACGAGATCACCCGCCACGATCAGCCCCCAAAGCGTCATGGGCCCAAGATTGTGCCGCACCGCTTGCACCGAACAGCGTATGGCGGCGCCTGCGCCAAGATGTCGGTCGAGCATCAGCGGAAATGAAATGACGCTTATGGTGAAGGCCAGCGCCGCGAAGAGAAAACCCACGCCATTGCCGATGATGATCAAAGCCCAGCCCTCACGCGTGAACAAGCTGCGGCGGAAGAGATCGGCGAAAGATTCGGGCGCTGTCTTCAGCGTCATCGCATAGATCACCTGCGCCGCCACGAGCCAGCATACGAAAATCGCGAGCAGCAGCACGCCCAAATAGACCATCGAACCGAAGTTTGCGCGGCGCACGACTGACAAGGCGTCACGCCAGCTTGGCTCTTCTTCTCCTAACTCACGCCGACGACTGACCTCATAAAGGCCAAGCGCGGCGAAGGGGCCTATGATCGCAAAGCCCGCCAGCAGCGGATAGAACAGCGGAATGACATTTTGCTGCGCCGTGGCGTAGGCGAGCAAAAGCCCGACCACCGGATAGATCACGACGAGAAAGGCCGCATGGGTCGGCCAGGCGTTGAAATCTTCAAAGCCTGCGCGCAAGGCATAGCCGATATCAGCGGGCGCGATGCGGCGCAGAGCGGGTAATGAAGGACCCGCGCGGACGATCCGGCCCGAATGGATGGGGATAGTGGTCGCCATGGAACTCTCCTGCCCATAGAGCGCCCGCTCGGGCGCATGCCCTTACGGAAGGGATCTAGGGGAAAAGGAGCAGCCGGAAAGGTCCGGCATCCAACGAATTGAGTATTATTCCGCCGCCTGCGCCATGGAGGGCGCCCGCAACTGGGCCAGCAGATCGGCCTCCTTGGCTTTGGCGGCCTGCAGATGACGATGCTTCACATGACCGAATCCCCGGATCATCTGCGGGATCTCGGCAAGCGCCACAGCCGTCGCATGATTCTGCGGATTCAGCGCGGCCATCAGCTCTTCCAGCAAGGCGTCGTAATCCATGATGAGCTTTCGCTCCTCGCGCCGCTCCTGCGTATAGCCGAAGATATCGAACACTGAACCACGCAATCCCCTGAGCGCAGCAAGGGCGCGGAAAAGCGTCATCGTGCGCGGACCGAAGCTCGACTTCACAGGCAAGCCTGAAGTGGGATCGCGGCGACCAAACAGCGGCGGGGCGAGGTGAAATTCAAACCGCAAGTCACCCTCGAAAGCGCCCTTCACCTGATCGAGGAAGGCGCCGTCCGTATAAAGACGCGCGACCTCATACTCGTCCTTGATGGCCATCAGCTTGAAGAGATTGCGCGCGACGGCGAGGGCGAAATCCTCGCCCCCCGGCGCCTTGGCGCGCTCCGCCTCACGCGCGCGCAAGACGAGCTTGCGATAGCGCTCCGCATAAGCGGCATTCTGATAGGCGGTGAGATAGGCCACGCGACGAGCCACGACTTCATCAAAGCCCTGCGCCAGATGATGCGCGGCGGCTTCGTGCTGCGCGCTCGCGAGCAAAGCCTCGACGCCAGCTTTATCCACTGCGGCGCGCCGACCCCAGACGAAGGCCTGCTTGTTCATCGCCACCGCTTCGCCATTCAGCTCCAGCGCGCGGAAGATCGCCTCTTGCGACAAGGGCACAAAGCCCTTCTGAAAGGCGAAGCCCAGCGTGAACATATTGGTCGCGAGGGGCGTGCCAAGCAGCGCCGTCGCGATGCGCCCGGCATCAATGAAATGGGACGTCTCGCCCGCAGCCTCCACGATCGCCTTTTTGATGCGCGCGCCCGGCAGGGTGTAATCTGCATTGCGGGCGAAATCGCCGGGATAGGTCTCTTCCGTATTGACGATCACGCCCGTATGGCCATGGCGCACGGCGGCGAGCGATTTTTTCGTACCGGCGACGATGAGGTCGCAACCAAGCACAAGATCAGCCTCGCCAGCCGCAATGCGGATCGCATGAATGTCCTGCGGCGAACGACCAATCTTCACATGGCTGAAGACGGCCCCGCCCTTCTGCGCGATGCCCGTCATGTCGATGGCGCCGGCGCCCTTGCCTTCGAGATGCGCCGCCATGCCTAGAATCGCGCCGATGGTGACGACGCCTGTGCCGCCAACGCCCGCGACCAGAATCCCGAATGGCCGATCAACAAGCGTCGGCAGATGCGGCATGGACAGATCATCGCCCCTATCGGCATTGCCTGATGCCAGCGGCGCGGCCTTTTTCATCTTCGCGCCATGAACTGTCACGAAGGCCGGGCAGAAGCCGTTCACACAGGAGAAATCCTTGTTGCACGAGCCCTGATCGATGCGGCGCTTGCGGCCGAATTCCGTCTCAACGGGCTGCACGGAGACGCAGTTCGATTGCACGCCGCAATCGCCGCAACCCTCGCAAACGAGTTCATTGATGATGACCCTTTTGTCAGGGTCGGGATAAGAGCCGCGCTTGCGGCGTCGGCGTTTTTCAGCAGCGCAGGTCTGATCGAAAATCAAAGCAGTGACGCCGGGGATTTCCGCCAGTTCGCGCTGCACGGCGTCAAGCTCTTCACGAGGCCTTATCGTGAGGCCTTCAGGCCATTGCGTGCCTGCGGGATATTTATAGGGATCGTCGGTGACGAGAACGAGCTGGCGAACGCCTTCGGCCGCGACCTGCCGGGCGATGCGATCCACCGTGAGGCCGCCATCATGGGCCTGCCCGCCGGTCATGGCGACGGCGTCGTTGTAGAGGATCTTATAGGTCATGTTCACGCCAGACCCGATGGCGAAACGCATGGCCAATACGCCCGAATGATTGTAGGTGCCATCGCCCAGATTCTGGAACACATGGCCGCGCGTGGAGAAGGGCGCTTCGCCAACCCAGTTGGCGCCCTCGCCGCCCATATGGGTGAAGCCTTCGGTCGCCCGGTCCATCCACTGAACCATGTAGTGGCAGCCGATGCCCGCATAGGCGCGCATGCCCTCGGGCACCTTGGTCGAGGTGTTATGCGGACAACCCGAGCAGAAATAGGGCGTGCGCTGCGCGACCTCGCGGGTCTGCGCCAGCATCGCCTGCCCCTGCTGTACGCGGGACAGGTTGCGCGACAACTCCTCATCTCGTGGAAAACGCGCGCGCAGCCGTTCACCTATCGCGATGGCGATGTCATTGGTGTCGAGCGCGGCCTTGGCGGGAAACAGCGAGGCGCCGACTTCATCTTTCTTGCCGATGACCGCGGGCTGATGAAGCGAGCCATAAAGCTCCTCGCGCACCTGCGCCTCGATGATCGAGCGTTTCTCCTCGATGACGATGATGAGGTCGAGCCCCCTCGCGAACTCCCGCAAGCCTTGCGGCTCGATCGGCCATACGCAGCCAAGCTTGTAGAGCCGCAAGCCCAGAGCCTGCGCCCGCGCTTCATCTATGCCCAGCACATCGAGCGACTGACGCGCATCAAGATAAGATTTGCCGGTGGTGATGATTCCCACCTTCGCATTCGGCCCGCCAGAAAAGATCGTGTCGTTGATTTTATTCGCGCGCAGAAAGGCGATGATGGCGTCGCGCTTGTGATCAAGCAGCCGCGCCTCCTGCTCGAGCACAGGATCGCGCGGGCGAATGTTGAGGCCGCATTCAGGCAATTCGTAGTCGCTCGGGAGGACGGTGGCGATCCGGTCAAGGTCGCTGTCAACGACGGCCGTGGATTCGATATTATCCTTGACGCATTTCACCCCGACCCAGACGCCGGCGTAGCGCGAAAGCGCATAACCATAGAGGCCATAATCAATCAACTCCTGCACGCCAGCCGGCTGCAGGATCGGGATCATCAGGCTGAAAAGATGAAATTCGGACTGATGGCCGGAGGTGGAGGATTCCAAAGCATGGTCGTCGCCCATCAGTACGAGCACGCCGCCATGTCTGGACGTTCCCGCGAGGTTGGCGTGGCGGAAGACATCGCCTGACCGATCGACGCCCGGCCCCTTGCCATACCAGACGGCGAAGACGCCATCATATTTGCCCTCGCCGCGCATCTCGGCTTGTTGCGAACCCCAGATGGCGGTGGCCGCGAGGTCTTCATTGAGGCCGGGCTGGAACACCACATCGGCGGCGCGCAATTCTTTGCCCGCATGAATGAACTGCTGATCGAGCCCACCGACCGGCGAGCCGCGATAGCCCGAGACGAAACCCGCCGTATTGAGCCCGGCGCGGCGGTCGCGCTCCTTTTGCATGAGAAGCAGGCGGGCGATGGCTTGCGAACCCGAGATGAAAATGCGGGTTTTGGCGAGGTCATATTTATCCGACAGGGCGACCTGCTCGAGCCCGGGCGAATGGAGATCGCGGCCTTCATGTGTCATCCTGGCAATCCCCACGGCGCGGACCGAACGTCCATAGCTCCGAAGCAATGTAGGGCGGTGGCGCCGTGTATTTCAAGGCGACGCTCATTTCAGGCGCTGTTGCCTCACCGCCCCGATCAAGCCAAAGTCATGTGCGAGTAAGCCGACTCAAATCTCTTGGAATGCGCCGCCCCATGAAGAGACTCGCCCTGCTATTGCCCCTGCTCCTTTGGAGCCAAGGCTCCCGTGCGCATCCCCATGTGATGGTCGGCATGACCAGCGAGGTCATCTTCGTTGACGGCAAGGTGGCGGCCATCCGCCACCACTGGACCTTCGACGACATGTACTCGGCCTTCGTCACCGCCAATCTCGGACAGGACGGCAAGGACCCAACGACGCAGGAACTGCAGCCCGTGGCGCAGACCAACGTAGAGTCGCTCAGGGAGTTCGACTATTTCACCGTTCCCAAGATGAACGGCAAGAAGGCCAACTTCGGCGCACCGAAGGATTATTCGATGACCTTCGACAGCGCTGAGAAAACGGCGACGCTGCATTTCACCCTACCGCTCGCGGACGCTGCGCAAAGCAAGCTCTTCGTCTTTCAGGTCTATGACCCCAGCTATTTCGTCGCCTTCTCCTTTTTGAAGGGCGATCCGGTGACGCTCACCAATGCGCCGCAGGGTTGCTCGCTCAGCGTATCGAAGCCAAAGGCGCTCGACAGCGAGGAGAGCAAGAAACTGAACGAGAGTTTCTTCTCCGGCCTGTCGCCGGGCGCTGACTTCGGCGCAAAGCTCGCCGACCGTGCCATCGTGGCCTGTCCCTGATGCAGCGCGCGACCCTGATGTGGCTGGCGGCTCTGGCGAGCGTGGTCGCGCTCGCCGCATGGGCGGGCGAGGCCGCCATGGCGCAGGGCCTCACGCCGCCCGCCCGCAACCCCTTCAGCGTCGGCGTCAGCGAGGGCGGCTGGCAATATACGGGCTTGCTTGGCTGGATCATGGCCCGGCAAATGGAGTTCGAGCGCGAGTTGAGCGGCGCAGTCCGCGCCATCCGCACGACGGGCGCAGGCTTCTGGACGCTGGCGGGCCTCAGCTTCGCATATGGGGTCTTCCATGCGGCGGGACCGGGGCACGGCAAGGCCGTCGTCGCCGCCTATATGATCGCCAATGAGCGGGCGTTGAAACGCGGGCTCGTCATTTCCGCCCTCGCCTCGCTGCTGCAGGGCCTGGTGGCCATCGCCATCGTCGGCGTGCTCGCCCTCGTCCTCAACGCCGCCGCCCGCCAGATGCGTGAGGCCGCGCAATGGGTCGAGATAGCAAGCTTTGCAGGCATAGCCGCCTTCGGCGCCTTTCTCGCCTTTCGCAAGGGACGTGCGCTGATAGGGGCCTTGCGCCCGCCGGAGCCTGTCTCTTCGCGCTTCGTTTGCGAGGCGGTGGACGGCGATGAAAACCATGTGCATGGGCCGGACTGCGGCCATTTCCACATGCCGGACCCAAAGTCGCTGGGCAAACCCGGTTTAAACTGGCGGGACGCCGCGCTGACTGTGGTGACGGCTGGCTCGCGGCCCTGCTCAGGCGCCATCCTCGTGCTGGTCTTCTCCATGGCGCAGGGGATCTTCTACGCCGGCGTCGCCGCCACCTTCGCCATGGCTCTGGGCACAGCGATCACCACCGGCGCGCTGGCGACCATGGCGGTCCTCGCCAA
>CANGOK010000024.1 GCA_947455285.1 Beijerinckiaceae bacterium
AGCGCGCCACAGACAGCGATTCTGCGCGTGATGTTCATGATGTCCTCCCTGTTTTTCATTTATGGCGGAGCGCATCATAATGACGCGCCCCGTAATTATTGGGGCTGAGCCGCTTAGTCCTTACGACCCGCAGTATGTTCGCTGCGCGCGTAATCCGCGCTCTTAACATCCACGCGCGCATCGATGACATAGGGACGCCCGGCCCGCGCCGCCTTTTCGGCGCGCTTCAGCGCCTTGGCGAATTCCTTGGCGGTCTCGACAGGCCCTTCACCATCGAGCCCCTGCGCTTTCGCGATAGCGACGATGTCGATCGCCGGGTTATCCATCTCCTGACCGATATATTTATTCTCCACCGGCCTGCCGCGCACGACGGCCATGCGCTCCTGATGGGCGACGTCGTTGTAATAAGAGCGGTTGTTGGCGACCACGATGATCATCGGGATCTCCATATGGGCCGCCGTCCAATAGGCGTTGCAGCCCATCATGAAATCGCCGTCGCCAACGATGGAGACCACAAGGCGTCCCGAGCCCTTCAGCGCCAGCGCCGTGCCGATGCCGTTGCCCGGTCCCGCGCCCACGCCGCCGCCAGCGTCAAAGCCCACATAGTCGAGCGGGTGCTTGAAGTTCACGGTGTCGGCGGGCCAGCCCAGCGAATAATTGGCGATGGTGACCTCCCGCTCATCGGTGAACGAGCGGATCACCAGCGCCAGATCGCGCAGCCGCATCATGCCCTTCGAGCGCGGCGCCTCTAGCACGGGGGCCTTGCGGGTCGGCCATTTCGGGGCGACAGGCTTGCCGCCCGTCAGACGACGCACAGCCGGCAGAAGCTCCTTCACCAGCGCATCCGGCGAGCTCATGATGGGCAGGTCGGCGGCGGGCAGGCCGTAGTAATCCATGCTCCAGCCGTTATGCAGATAGCGATCGAGGGAGCAGTTGATGATCTTCGCCTTGATGGGATCATCCTTGCCGAGGGTCTGCAGATATTGCCCCTTGAGGTCGATCCAATCGAGGGCGAGCACCACATCGGCTTCGCGCAAAATGGCGGTGACGTCGCCGGAGGGCCGGAAGCGCGGCTCGATGACATGCAACGGATGTTCCGTGGGGAACGAAGACGCCGTCTTCATATCCGTCAACACAACCGCGCCCAGCGCTTCGGCGAGCGCGATGCGGGCGTGCCAGTCATCCATGTTGCGGGAAACGCGGCCCATGAGGATGACAGGCTTCTTCGCCTTCACGAGCGACTTCGCCGCCTCCTCCACAGCTTCAGGCGGGGGAGCGGGCGGCAGGCCGGGGGCGAAGCGCGCCACATCGGGGAACGTGATCTCTTTCTTGAGCTGCTCTTCCTGCAAGGCGACGTCGAGGCAGACATAGGTCGGCCCATAGGGCTGGGTGCTGGCGATCTGGTGGGCGCGCAGCACGGACTCGATGGAGGCGTTGACTGAACGAGGTTCGTCGTCCCACTTCGAATAATTGCGAATGAGCGCGCCCTGATCCTTCGCCGTATGGATCCAATCAATCCAGGGGCGGCGAATATCCGCATCGCCCGGCCCCGTGGCGCCGATGATCACGACCGGCAAGCGGGCGCACCAGATATTGAAGATCGCCATGGTGGCGTGCATCAGGCCAACGCCTGAATGGACAGCGACCGCCATGGGCTTTTCCGTCACCTTGGCGTAGCCGTGGGCGATGGAGACCGTATGCTCCTCATGCAGGCACACGAGCATCTTGGGATCGCGGTTGCCGAGATAGTTCACGAGGCTGTCGTGCAATCCGCGATAGCTTGAGCCCGGAACTAGGGCGATGTAGCGCACGTCCAAACGCCGCAGCATCTCCGCCACAACATCCGACCCCCAACCCAGAGGAGCCTCGGAGGGCGCAACCAGCAGATCCTTGTCCTCAAAGGTCGCCGTCGCGATTTTCAAGTCACCCTTGCCCTTTGCGGGCTTCTTTGGACGCGAGGTTTTGCTTGCCGCCTTGGCCATTCGAGCGTTTCCCTGAAGTTGATCTCTTTGCCGTCAGACTAGAACAGACTCGGCCGTACGTCGATTCCCGCGCGGGGCTTCTCAACGAAAGATCCGCCCGGGCGGGGCGCCGGGCGGATCATCAGGTTGGGCGAATGGAGTCGCGCGGATCAGCGGCGATGCGACAGATCGGGCGGTCGACGCAGGCCGAGATTCTCGCGCAGGGTCTTACCCTCATATTCCGTGCGGAACAGGCCGCGACGCTGGAGTTCCGGCACGAGCTTGTTGACCAACGTGTCGACCGCACCCGGATTGTCGCTTGGCAGGATGTTGAACCCGTCGGCGCCGCCGCCGAGGAACCAGGCTTCGAGCTCGTCCGCGACCTGCTTCACCGAACCCACCAGCGTCCAGTGATGCTTGGCGGCCGCTGAGCGCATCGCCATCTGGCGCAGGGTCAGGCCCTCGCGGCGTGAGATGGCGATGTAGCTTTCCACAGCGCTCACGCGCGCGTCGTTCACCTTGATATCGGGCAGAGGGGCGTCAAGGTCATATTTGGAAAGATCCACGCCGCCGAGATTGGCCTGCAGGCGCTGCATGGCGACACGAAGCGGAATCAGGGAGTTCAGCTGATCGTATTTCTCCTTCGCCTCGCTCTCGGTGTCGGCCATGAACAGCAATGCGCCGGGCATGACGAGCACATCGTCAGGCGTGCGGCCGAAGCGTTCGCAGCGGCCTTTCAGATTATCACAGAAGGCCTTCGCGCTTTCCAGGGTCGTCTGGGAGGTGAAGACGATATCCGCGACGCGGGCGGAAATGTTCATGCCCGGCTCAGAGGAGCCGGCCTGCACCAGCACGGGATGACCCTGCGGCGAGCGTGGCACGGCGGAGGGACCGCGAACCTTGAAATATTTCCCAACGTGATTGAGGAAATGCACCTTGTCAGGACGCATATAGACGCCCGACTCCTTGTCGCGCGGGAAGGCGTCATCGTCATAGCTGTCCCAGATGCCGCGCACCACGTCGACGAATTCTTCGGCGCGCTCATAGCGTTCAGCGTGGGGGGCGTGCTGGTCGCGGTTGAACTGCAGCGCATCGTCCTTGTTGCTGCCCGTCACGATGTTCCAGGCGGCGCGACCACCAGACACATGGTCGAGCGACGCGACAGTGCGCGCGAGATTGTAAGGCTCAAGATAGGTCGTCGACATGGTCGAGGCGAGACCGATGTGCTTCGTCATCATGGCGACCGCCGACAGGATCGGAACTGGATCCATGCGATCGATGCGCGCGGTCAAGCTCAGCGTCTCAAGATCGTCTGTGCCGGGAGGGCTCGCCGCGTCAGCAATGAACAGCATATGAATCTTGGCGCGTTCCAGCGCCTGCGCAGTATCAATCCAGCGCTGAATGTTCTGGCCAGCATCGCTATTGGAGCTGGGAAGCCGCCAGCCCGCCATATGATAGTTACCATCGCCGGTCATGAACAATGAGAGCTTCATCTGGCGTTTCTTGCCGTCCGCGCGCGTTTCCATTTTTTATTCCAGCTCCTGCTAAATCCTATTTCCGCTCTGTCAGGCTTTTCCCGCACAAACGCATTGATCAGGCTCAAACGCTATTGCTGCAAACCGAGCTGGGTGATGATGCCGCGCCAGCGACCGACGTCCGACTGCAGCCGATCCCCCATGCCTTCAGGCGTGCTGACAGCCGCCTCCATACCCAGGACACGAAAGCGTTCCTGAATTTCGGGGAGCTGCAGAACAATCGAAATTTCACGATTGAGCTGGGCCACGATCTCCTTGGGCGTACCAGCGGGCGCCGCAACTCCGTTCCACGAAGTCACGACATAGCCCGCCAATCCGCTCTCGATTGCTGTTGGCGTGTCGGGCGTGAGCGCGCTTCGCTTTTCGCCCGCCGAGGCGATCAGCCTGATATCGTTTGAGGCCAAAGCGGAAGAGAAAGCGGCGAGATAATCAAAACCGACATCCACGTCTCCCCGCTGAACAGCAGAGATCAATTCAGGAGAACTCTTGAAAGGGACAATCGGCGCCTTGCTGCCGATCATGGCCTTGAACATTTCAGCGGCGATGTTCTGTGTGCTGCCAGCGGAGATCGCGCCAAAGTTCAATTTCTTCGGATCGACTTTATCGATTTCGCGCAAGCGCGCGATGGAGGTGATGTCGCTCGAAGCCTTTGTCGCGATGAGCATGTCAAACTGCGCGAGGGTCGAGACGGCCGTGAAATCTTTTACAAGATCATAGGGGAGAGACGCGAAAAGCGAGGCGCTTACTGCATAGCTATTGCCGATCTGCACCAGCGTATACCCGTCGGCCTGAGACTGTTTGCCCGCCATCGCAGAGGTGATGCCCCCTGCCCCCGGACGGTTCTCGATGACGAACTGCATGCCCGTGCGCTCGGACACCTTGCCGGTGACGATTCGAAAGGTGATGTCCCCTATGCCGCCCGCAGCGAAGGGAAGGAATATACGAATTGGCTTGTTCGGATATTGCTGAGCAAAAGCTGGAACGCCCGGGAGAAGCCCGCTGCCGGCGAAGATTGTCGCAGCCGTGAACTGCCGACGGGACAAAGTGGTCTTGCGCATCTGGTTTCCTGCCTGTCTTTTCGCTTTCACGGATCAAGCGTCATTGTGACAACGCTAGAGGCTCCACCCCCTCGGGTCCAGCCTCGTTCAAGCAGGCGGGCGCAAATCTGATGACGGGAACGGAAATCTGATGACGGCCAAAAACAACCGACCGGCCAAAGCAAATTGCGGGCAAAGGCGCGTCAAAAGACGCGCCTTCGTTGTCGAAGAACGGGTCAGCTAGCCAGGCAGTTGCCGACGTTCCAGCCATAGAGCCATTCGATGGCGTCGTAAAAACGCTCGTTGGTTCGGCCCTTCCAGAACGAATTGCGGACGAGCCGCTCGACGCCCTTGGCATGATAGATGCGCCCCATTTCGCGAGCCGAGAGAACGATCCGCGCCGTGCGAGCGACTCGTGATCGTTGGTAGAGTTCAAGGGCCGCGTCGATATCGTTATCGTTTACCCTGAGCGCCTCGCCCAAGGTGACCGCGTCCTCCATCGCCATACACGCTCCCTGTGCAAGATATTGCGTCGTGGGATGCGCAGCGTCGCCAAGCAAGGTCGCGCGGCCATAGGTCCATTGTGCAATCGGCTCGCGATCGGCCGTCGCCCATCGCCGCCATGACTTCGGCAGATCGATCAAGCGGCGCGCCTTCGGACAAACGTCCTGAAAGTAGCTCTCCACTTCCGCCTTGGAGCCATCAGTGACGCTCCACTGCTCCGTCTCCCGGCTATGGAAGGTCACCACGACATTGTACTGCTCGCCGCCACGCAGGGGGTAATGGACGAGGTGGCAATTCGGCCCGACCCAGATGGATGCGGCGTTCCATTGGAGGTCTTCGGGGAAGTCCTTTTTTTCAACCACAGCGCGATAAACGACGTGGCCGGTCACGCGCGGAGGATCGCCGACATATTGCTCGCGGACGACAGATTTGCCTCCATCAGCGGCGATAAGGGCCTGCCCATGGTAGGTCTTGCCGTTCTGGTCAGTGGCGGTGACGCCATTCTTGTCCTGATCGACGCGAACGATGCGGGTGGAGGTGAGGAATTGCGCTTTGCCGCTTTCCTGCACGCCCTCAAGCAAGGACAGATGCAGGTCGACACGATGAATGACGGCGTATGGGTTGCCGAAGCGCTTGCGGAAAGCCTCTCCAGTCTCGATGCGCCCAACCATCGAAGCATCAATCGCGTCATGCATGACGAGTTCGTCGGTGTAAACGGCGCGGGCGCGCATCTTCGCGCCAACGCCAAGCGTATCGCAAGCGTTGAACGCATTGGGGCCAAGCTGAATGCCGGCGCCGATTTCCCCGATCTCAGGCGCCTGTTCGAACACAATGACGTCGAACCCTCGCTGGCCGAGCGACAGCGCCGCCGCGAGCCCGCCAATGCCACCGCCGATAATCAGGATTGGCAGGGATGAATTGTTCTTGGCCATGAAACCTCTCCTTGCGCCTTGGATAATAGGATGTATACTGATTATTAGCACGCTTCTCAAGTGCGCGTCCGGCGATTTTTTGAAACGGGGACCATCGAGCCGACCATGTCGGAATTTCACGAAATGCCCGGGCATCTGATCCGGCGACTGCACCAGATTTCGACCGCGATCTTCGCTGGGGAAATGGCGCAGGCTGGCGTAGATCTGACCTCTGTCCAATACGCAGCGCTCAAGGCGCTCGCATCCCACCCCGGCATCGACCAGAATACGCTGGCGGGTTTAGTGGCTTATGATCGGGCTACTATGGCCGGCGTTGTCGAACGGCTTGAGCGTCGCGGTTATCTTCGTCGGGAGATAAGCCAGACAGATCGCCGCGCTCGGGTCCTGATGCTGACTGAAGCGGGGCAGGACATCATCAACCTCGTGAGCCCTGCCGTTAATCGCGTGCAGGAACAACTGCTTGCGGCGCTATCCAGCGACGAAAGCCGCACGCTCATTTCGCTCATGGCCAAAGCGACCGTCGCTGGCAACGACCGCGCGCGCGCCCCACTTCGTAGCGATGCAGCCGATGCGGCAGTCCGGGAAAATTAATCTCGCCATCAGAGGAAACTGACGGCGACCTGTCCAGATAACTTTAACTTATCAATTTACCTTTGCCGACGCGTCGCCTCCGGAAAAGACTTGAGGAGAAGGGCCTCTTGGGCAAAGATCACTGACCTGCAGCGAGTGTGAACAAATCCGCATGCGCAGTTTGAGAAACCGGCGCTTAGTCCGGTCGGCGTCAGAACCGAGAAAAAGACACGGGGGGAAATCATGCGACATTCTTTGAAACTGGCGCTCGCCACGGTCAGCCTCACAGCCTTGATCTTAGCCGCCCCGCGCCCATCCATCGCCCAGCACGCTGACCCGGCGATCAAGATCGGCGCGAGCGATCTTGGAGGAATCGTCAAAAGCGGAAAAGGACCCGAGGCAGGTGTCTGGGTCATCGCAGAGACCACGGATCTACCCACCAAATTCGCCAAGATGGTCGTGACTGACGACAAGGGTCGCTATGTGCTGCCCGAACTGCCCAAAGCCCAATACAAGGTTTGGGTTCGCGGCTATGGACTCATTGATTCAGCCAAGGTGGACGCCACGCCGGGCAAGGCTCTCGACCTGACGGCGATAGTCGCACCCGACGAAAAGTCAGCCGCCGAATATTACCCCGCGATTTACTGGTTCGCGATGCTGGGCATCCCCAAGGCCAATGAGTTTCCCGGCACAGGACCGCAGGGAAACGGCCTGTCCACGGGTGTCAAGGACCAGGGCCAATGGCTGGACGTCATCAAGACTGACGGTTGCTATACCTGCCATCAGATCGGCAACAAGGCGACGCGAGAAATCGAGCCTGTTTTCAAGACCGAATACAAAACGTCTGCTGAAGCATGGGAGCGTCGCATCCAGTCTGGTCAGGCGATGGAATTCATGACCCGCATGATCAGCAAGATCGATCCGCACCGCGCGTTCAAGCAATTTGGCGAATGGTCCGACCGCATCGCCGCGGGCGAACTTCCCTTTGACAAACCGCAACGTCCGCAGGGTCTCGAGCGCAACGTCGTCATCAGCATGTGGGACTGGTCGCGCCCCTATACCTATCTGCATGATCAGATCGCCACGGATAAGCGAAATCCCACCGTAAACGCCAATGGTCCGCTTTTTGGCTCTGCCGAGGAGAGCACCGATTATGTGCCGGTGCTCGACCCTGTTCTCGCCAAGGCTAGCGAGTTCAAAATGCCCGTGCGCGACCCGGATACTCCGACGACCAAGGACAATATGGCGAATACATCGCCCTATTGGGGTGACGAGAAAGTTTGGGACAGCCAAGCGAACATGCATAACCCCATGATCGACGGCAAGGGACGCGTCTGGTTCACCTCGCGCGTCGGGCCGCCCGACAATCCGGCCTTTTGCCTGAAGGGCTCAGATCATCCCTCGGCGAAAGCGTTCCCGATTGAAAAATCGAACCGTCACCTTGCGGTATATGATCCGAAAACCGGCAAGACCACGCTCATCCGCACCTGCTTCTCCACACACCATCTGAACTTTTCGCTCGATGGAACCGACACGCTGTGGACCAGCGGCGGCGGCCCACAGAACGATGCTGTCGGTTGGTTCAATGTGAAAGTCTTTGAAGAGACCGGAGACGAGGCCAAGGCGCAGGGCTGGACCCCGATCGTGCTGGACATGGTCGGCGATGGCGTGCGCAGGGATTATGTTGAGCCCAACAAGCCACTCATCCCGGGCAAGGACAAGCGCCTTGCGATGGGGCTTTATGGTGTCTCCGTGAATCCGAAGGATGGCACGGTCTGGGGATCGACCCTTGGCTTCCCCGGAGGAATTATCCGCATTGATCCCGGCAAGAACCCACCCGAGACCGCCCTCTCCGAATATTACGAAGTCCCTTGGAAGGACCCGAAGGCGCAGGTCAATGGCTATTCACCCCGAGGCTTCGACATCGACTCCAACGGAGTCGCGTGGGTTCCCCTCGCCAGCGGTCATCTCGCCAGCTTTGACCGCGCAAAATGCAAGGCTCAGCTCAATGGTCTGAACGCAACGGGACGTCATTGCCCCGAGGGCTGGACGCTTTACCCCCTGCCCGGCCCGCAATTCCGGGACGTAAAGGATTCCGGCAGCGCAGAAGCGAGCTACTACACCTGGGTCGATTTACATGACGTTTTCGGACTGGGCGCTGATACGCCTTTCGCCACCGGCAACGCCAATGACTCGATCATCGCCTTCAAGGACGGCAAATTCATCAATATGCGCGTGCCCTACCCCATGGGCTTTTACGCCAAGGGCATGGACGCGCGGATCGATGATCCAAAGGCTGGCTGGAAGGGGCGCGGTATCTGGTCCACCACAGGCAACCGCACACCTCAACATCTGGAAGGCGGCAAGGGCACACTGTCAAAAGTCGTCAAATTCCAGATGCGGCCTGATCCCTTGGCGAATTGATGAAGCCAACAAAAAAAGACGCCCGAGGGAACTCCACGGGCGTCAAATCATGCATCAGCTAGCCGGCGATTTTTTTAATCCGTCAGGCTATATTACGCTCTAACGCCTTACGCAGCGCGGGCCTCACATCGTCAGCGGGAAGCAATCCGATCATTTCCCTGCTTGCTCTCAGAACAGCCTCCTTAAGGGCTCCGTGCATATCTTCGAGCTCCACATAGGAATCGACTGATGTAATGTTGATCGCAGCGACGATGCGGCCTGATCCATCGCGAACGGGCGCGGCCACTGACGAAACGCCCCGTTCAAAGTAGCTTTGGCTCACCGCATAACCAGCGGCGCGGTCCTTCGCCAGAATTTCCTTCAGGGCGTCGAGGGTGGTAGGCGTCTGCTCGCTGAACGCGGGAAGCGGCTCTTTGGGAAATAGCGCAGAGAGTTCACGATCAGAGAAATCGCAAATGGTCATGCGACCCATCACCGTCGCATGAACAGGAAAGCGCGTACCGATCTGAACCGAACTCGCCACCGTGGTGCGCGCTGCGAACCGGGCCACATATACAATTTCCTGCCCATCCCGAACGGCGAGATGGGCGGACATGCCTGTTTCGTCGCGCAGCCGCTGCAAGATCGGCTGGGCGCTCTCCACGAGATCCATGGAGGCGAGATAAGCGAAACCGCGATTGAGCAAGGCGGGCCCAAGCTTGTAGGTGCGTTCATCCTGCTCGCGCGACACGAAACCCATGAGCTGCAAGGTGTGCAGCAGGCGGAAGACGGTTGTGCGCGAGAGGCCCAGATGCGCAGCGATCTCGGGCGCGGTGAGCGTCGGCGTCTCCCGCGAAAACAGATTGAGAAGGCTCAAGCCCTGCGCCAATGCGGGAACCACATACTTGCCTTCGGGAAGTGGCGACCGATCCATCTCAGGGCCTCAAGTGGGCGGCGATGGCCGCGTTGAAAGCTTCGGCCGCGTCGACAGAAAGCGCATGTCCAGCATCTGGAATTTCGATCACCTTCGCGCGCAGCACATGGGCGGCGACGCGACGGTTGGCTTCTGGCGTCGTAATGAGGTCGGCGCTACCGAAGACGATCTGCAATGGAACAGAATCAGGAAGCCGCGCAAGGTCCGCGATGATGTCGCCGCCCGAAAGCATGCGCGCCGCCTGCGCATAGCCTTGCGGGTCGACGCTCGCCATGGCCTCGACGACAGCGCGGATTTGCTCGGACGTCGCCTTCGGGCCTAACAGTCTCGGCCCGCGCTTTTCCGCCATGCCGCGCGGCCCCAGTTCAGCCACGTCTCCGACACGCCCCTCAAGCAATCGCTTGCGATCCTCGGGCGCCATTCGGGCATGACCTGCGGCGATGCTCGCAAGCGTCAGGCTGCCGACCCTTTGCGGAAAGTCCGCAGCGAAGCGCGCGGCCACGAGGCAACCAAGGGAATGGCCGACGAGGTTGATGCGCGAGACCCCGAGAGCATCGAGCCATTCCGCAAGTCGCTGCGCATAATCGCCTGCATCGGGCGCATCAGGCTGGAGCGGGCTTGAGGGGCCGTAACCCGGCGCATTCCACGCCAGGACGCGATAGCCGGGGAAGGCTGACAACTGTCGCTCCCACGAGCCCGCATTTGATCCGACGCCATGCAACAAGACGAGCGGCGCCCCCTCGCCGGCTTCGCGCCACGAGACGCGACCGCCTGCAAGGTCGATGCTGCGTTCGTCAGTTGAAGACGAAGCCGCCATTGACCGGGATGAGTTGTCCGGTGACAAAACCCGCCTCACTGCTGAGTAGGAAGGCGACGACGCCCACGGTGTCGTCGGGATGCTGCGCGCGCTGAATGGCGCGACCGCTTACGTAAGTGTCCTTGCGCTCCTGCGGCACATATTCGGTCGCCTCTACCAGCACAAGCCCCGGCGCGATGGCGTTGACCGCGATATTATCAGCTCCAAGTTCTCGCGCCAGCGAACGTGTCATCGAGATGACCGCGCCCTTCGATCCGACATAATGCAGCAGGCGCGGCGCGCCCCAGAGCGCAGTATCGGAGGCGAGATTGACGATGCGCCCGCCCAGCGTGGATTTGCGCAGCAACGGCGCCATGGCCTTCACCATGAGCCACAGGCCGCGCACATTCACGCGCATGACGAGATCCCAGGTCTCGATGTCGATTTCCTCGAATGTCTTGCCGCCGATGCCAGTTGCTATGGCGCCATTGTTCACGAGGCCATCGATATGGCCATGGGCGCGCTCGACCTGCGCAGCGAAAGCCTTGATCGACTCGGGATCGCCAAGATCGACCTTGAGAAACTCCGCCGAGGCCCCGCCGTCGCGCAGCGCTGCCGCCGTTTCTTCACCTATGTCCTCACGGATATCGGCTACGATGATGTGCTTCGCGCCTGCCTTCGCGCAGGCCTCAGCAAAGCCGCGCCCTAGGCCACGGGCTGCGCCGGTGATTACGATAATGCGTCCGTCAAGGTTCATGGCCACCTCAAGCGCCCCGCCGGTCGCGCGCCGGCATGAAATGCAGCACCCGGTTTTCGATGATCACGATCGCGCCATAAAGCAGGATGCCGATGATGGTCAGCATGATGATAGAGACGAAGACCATGGCGGTGTTGCCCGCGCCTTCGCCAAAGGTCAGCAGATAGCCAAGCCCCGTATTCCCACCCACGAGCTCGCCGACAACGACGCCGATCACCGCAAGGGTCGCCGCGATGCGCAGCCCCGCAAAGAGCGGGCCGAGCGAGGCGGGAAATTCGATCATGCGGAAGATCTGGAACCGGTTCGCCGTGAAGGATTTGGCCAGACGCACGATGTCCGGATCAATCGAACGCACGGCCCCCAGCACATTCACCATCACGGGGAAGAACACGATGAGGATCGCGACCAGAATCTTGGGATAGACCGTATAGCCGAACCAGATCACGAAGAGCGGCGCGAAGGCGACTTTCGGGGCGATCTGGAGAGCCAGAATATAGGGCGAGAGCACGAATTCGGCGGTCGGCGACATGCCGAGCAGAAAGCCCACGACCATGCCGAGCAGCATGCCGAGAACGAAGCCCACGAGCACCTGCATCGCCGTTATGGCGGTGTGGTACATCAGGTGTTCGGAGGCCATCATGCGCAGAAATTCGCTCCAGACCTTCGAGACCGGAGGAATGATGAAGGGCGGGATCTTCATGAGCCCGGGCAGCCACTCCCAGGCGGCGATGAACAGCACGAACAGCAGGCCGCTGAGCGCCATCATGCGCCGTGTGAGGGGATCGGAAAGATCAATGTCCATGACGTGAAGTCCCGCCAGTCTTATCAGCTCACTGGATGAACTGGTTTGTGTAGAGGTCCTTCACATTGGACTTCTGCTGGATGATGCCCTGCGCGAGATAGAAATCCTGCAGGGAGGAGAGACGCGCCTCGTCCATTTCGCCAAGCACGGTCTGGCCGGGGTAAACGAGCTCAGCATAGCCCTTCAGGATCGCGGTCATCTCCGCTTCCTTGCCGGCATGTTCAGGCACGGCCTTCACATAGTCAGCGGCGGCGGCGGCCGGATCGTCCATCACGGCCTTCATGCCCTTCAGCGTGGCGCGCACGAGCTTCTTCACGAGTTCAGGATTCCTTTGAATTGTCTCGTCGGAAACGACGATAGCCTGCGCCATGCTCTTGAACATTGTGTCGGAGGGAATGACCTCCATCTTGATGTTCGGGGCCTGCGTCTTGGCGTAATAGGTCCACTCGGGAACCGCGGCCATGGCGGCGGCTTCGCCAGCGGCGAAGAGCTTCCAGATGTTTACGGGGCCGACGGCCTGCGCGTTGATGTCATCCTTGGTCATGCCCTGCGTGGCGAGCATGCCGAGCAGAGCGAAGAAGGTGGTGTCCTGAAAGGCCATGGTCGTCACGACCTTGCCCTTGAGGTCCTTCACGGTGTTGACGCCCTTGTCCTTGTTGAGGACGAGCTGCGTCAGCGAGCGCCCGCCAAGCACCGCGACGGACTTCACGGGAACGCCATTGGCGCGAACGAGGATCGGCGTATCGCCAATTGCGCCGCCGATCACCGCATTGCCCGCGCCGACCTGCTTGGCGACATCGACGCCGCCGCGCGCGACCTGAAAGGTGACGTTGAGGCCTTCGGATTTGAAATAGCCGCGTTGCTGGGCGACCATCCACGGCGCGAAGGCCGGCAAGGAGCCCGGCGCCGGCAGCAGATAAGTCACATCCTGCGCAAGCGCGGGCGTGGTGGCCGCGGCAAACGAAAGACCAATAGCCGCAAGGGCTGGCAACAGATGCGTGCGAACGAGCTTCATATCAGACCCCTCCAATGCCGCGCCGTTCAGGCGACGGCTTCCTCGATATGCAGAAGTTCCATCAGTTCGGCGATGTAGCCGCCGACCTTCTGATGTTTGCGCCGGGCCATGGGATTGCCCATGTCCGGAATGTCGATGACGATCTCACGAATGATGCGCCCCGGCCGCTGGCTCATGACGAGCACGCGATGAGAAAGAGCGATCGCTTCAACGAGGTCATGGGTGACGAAAAGCGCTGTCTTGCCGGTTTCGGCCAGAGTGCGGCCGAGGTCCTGCTGCAAAACCATCTTCGTTTGCGCGTCCAGCGCTGAGAAGGGCTCGTCCATCAGAAGGACGGCGGGATCGACGGCGAGCGTACGCGCCAGAGCAGCCCTCTGGCGCATGCCGCCGGAGAGTTGATGCGGATAGTGATCCACGAAATCGCTCAACCGGCATTTGCGTAGAAGCTCAAGCGCGATCTTGCGGCGGTCCGGAGCCGCGCGGTGCAGCACTTCAAGACCGAACTCCACATTCTCGCGGATCGTGCGCCAAGGCAGCAGCAGATCCTTCTGCAGCATGAAGGCGACATGGGCGTTGGGCTTGGTGACGAGTTCGCCATCGACAAAGACCTCGCCTTCGCTGGCGGGATCGAGGCCCGAGCCCATGTTAAGGAGCGTGCTCTTGCCGCAGCCAGACGGACCGATGATCGAAACGATCTCGCCATCGTCAATATGAAAGTCGAGACCGGTGACAGCCGTCACCGTATCGCCCTTGCGCGAGGAAAAGCGCTTGGTGACGCCGCGAAATTCGAGCCTTCTCTTCGTCATCTCGCCACTCCGGCGCTGGCCCTCAGGCGGCGCGTCCCGATCCAGCTTGTGCAAGCGCCTGAAGCTGCGCCTCAGCCTTGGCGCGCATGAGTTTGCGCAAGCGCACGAGGCCGAGGTCGTGCTGATAGAGCATCTCACGCTGATTGGCGTCAGGCTCGAACTGTTCGATCAGCACGCGATCTTGCTCCAGCACATGCCAGTGCCGCGCCTCCAGACGGTTCTTGTAGAGGAACCGCCAGGCGTCGCGCCGCCAACCCGAGACCTTGCGGCAACGCCAGAAGGCGATGGCGGTCCGCGTAGGACTGACCGGCGTGCAGAAACCAACAATGTGGAAATTGCCGCCGGGTCCGCCGGTCTTGGGATAGGGAATCTCCAGACGCAGCCAGGCGATTCCTGTCTCGGCATATTCGGTCCAGTCGAAATTGACGTTCCGCTGCCCTACCTTTTCGAAGACGAAACCGATCGACGTATCTCGCACCTGAAATTCGGCGATCGTCTCGCCAAAGGACATGGAATGGGACTGCTTATGCAGGAAGGTTCCGTGCATCGGGTCCATGACATTGTCGATGACATAGCGATAGTCGCCGTTCCATTCGGCATAGCAGAGGAAATGGCTGAATTCCGGACTTGTCAGCTCTTCGGGAAGCTCCAACTCCGGCGGTTCTGGATGCAGCTTGTCGCCTACATAGGCGAAGATGGCGCCCGCGATTTCTTTCGTCGGAAAAGCCTTCGTGGCCTTGCGTCCCTCGAGCGCACAGCCGGGGCTGCCGGGCACCGAAACAGCAACGCCATTCGCATCGACCTGCACGCCGTGATAGCCGCAGGCGATGCGGTCATCCATCAGAATGCCCATGGACAGCGGCGCGCCGCGATGGGGGCAGTGATCCTCAAGCGCATGGACGACGCCCTGCAGATCACGCCACAGCACCATCTTGTAGCCGCAACGATGCAGCGACACCGGCTTCTCTGCGACGAAATGCGAGGGGCAGATCATGTACCAGCGGTTGCGCAGGCCCTTTTCCAGAAGGGCGTCGATCGCGTCTTTCGAGATCTCGGTCATGGCGAACTCCCGCTCAGGCGCCAAGGCGCTTCATTTCGGAGATGAAAAGCTCTTCGGTCCACGGCTTTCCGCCGGGCGAGGGAACACAAGCCGCGTTCAACGCCTGTACGATCTCAGCCGGCTCCTGCGCGCCCTGCGCATAGGCCCGCTCAAGGCCATCGCCGAGAAGGTTCTCGTAATCCGTCGGTTCGTGATCGCGCGTCTGGTGAACGACGAGATATTGGCCCTCTTTCGTCATCTCCTGAGCCTCCGCTAGCCCCTGGAACCGGAATCATTCGTTTCATATGAGAAACGTTAGTTCGTATTTGCAACAGCCTACGTTGTCGTTTATCGTCTGTAAAGATCGATTTCGACGCAGCGGGCCTCAAGATCCCGGACTTGGCCGGATGGCGCAGCAGCGAGGAGTGAGCCATGAACCAGCAAGCTGATCTCAAGGAAACGTTCCCGGACGATGTCAGGATTCCCGAGGGCAAGACGCTCGCCCAATGGGTCGAGTCGCGTGTTGCCCGTTATGAGACGCGCACCCTCGACTGGGACGCGCTGAAGTTCCAGGCCGACTACGATCCCAAGTACAAGCGCGCCCAGATGCGCTATGTCGGCACAGGCGCAACGGGCGTTTCGGCCGATCCGAACGCGGTTCCAGCCGAGCATTTCACCTTCTCCACCATGGTGCTGCCCGCGGGCTGCGAAGGTCCCCTGCACCTTCACACCGATGCTGAAGAAATCTTCTTCATCCTGAAGGGTGAGCGCGTCCGCATCATGGTCGAGCACAAGGGCGAACTCGTAGAAACCATCCTGAAGGACCGCGACCTCATCTCCGTTCCTGCCGGCGTTTATCGCGGACTGGTGAACGAAGGCCGCGAAGAGGCGCTGATGTGCGTGATGGTCGGCTCCACCAAGCCTGAGACGCCGACCTATCCGCCAGACCACCCGCTCTCACAAATCAAGCGTCCCAAGAAGTAATTCGCGATGACGGGGCTTCTGGCCCCGTCTTCTTGAGCCGGGCCGGGGGAGCTGACATGGATCTGGGTTTGAAGGGGCGCATCGCGGTCGTCACCGGCGGAACATCCGGCATCGGGCTCGCTTGCGTTGAGGTTCTGCTGCAAGAAGGCGCAGACGTCGCGTTTTGCGGGCGTAATGAAGAGCGGCTCGCTAAGGTCGCTGAGGATTTCGCCAAACGCCATGGCGCCGTACGCATTCTGGCTAAGACGTGCGATGTGACGAAGCCGCAGGAGGTCGCAGCTTTCGCCGACGCCGTAGCGGGTTGGCGCCCGCAGCTCGATCTACTCATCAACAACGCCGGACAAGGCCGCGTCTCGACTTTCGCCTCGACGACCGATGATGAATGGCGAGCCGAGCTTGACCTGAAATTCTTCAGTCAGGTTCTCCCCATCCGCGCCTTCCGCCCGATGCTCGACAAAAGCGATGCGGGCTCGATCCTCGCGGTCAATTCGCTTCTGGCCCTGCAGCCAGAGCCGCATATGGTCTGCACGTCAGCAGCGCGTGCAGGCGTGCAAAATCTGCTCAAATCTCTTTCAGTCGAATGTGCGCCAAAGATTCGCGTCAATTCCGTACTTCTCGGCTTGATTGAATCTGGCCAATGGGAGCGTCGTTTCGAGGCGCGCGCCGATAAATCCCAAAGCCGCGACGCGTGGCTCGCAGAACTCGCGAAATCCAAACACATTCCGCTTGGCCGTCTCGGCAAGCCAGATGAGGTGGCGCGCGCCATCGTCTTCCTGGCGTCTCCCGTCGCGGCCTATGTCACAGGCGCAGCCCTTGAGATTTCGGGCGGCATATCAAGGTTCATATGAGGACGTCATGAGTCAGCCGCTAGCCGAAGAAGCCGTTGGCGACGCCGTTGCCCGTTATCTCGCCGAGATCGGCGTGACACATGTCTTCGGCGTCATCTCGATTCACAACATGCCGATCCTCGACGCCATCTTCCGTCAGGGCCGCATCACCTTCGTTCCTGCGCGCGGGGAAGCCGGCGCCATGAACATGGCTGACGCCTATGCGCGTGTATCGCGCAGCCTTGGCGTCGTGGTGACAAGCACCGGCACTGCGGCTGGCAATGCAGCGGGCTCGCAAGTGGAGGCGCTGACGGCTGGCTCGCCTGTTCTGCACATCACCTCGCAACTCGACACGATCTATATGGATCGTGACCGTGCAGCCATTCACGATGTGCCAAAACAGCCTGACATGCTGAAGGGCGTATCAAAGGCCTATTTCCGCATCTGGGACGGACGCGGCTGCATTCCAACCTTGCAGGCTGCGGCTTCCGCTGCGCTCTCGGCGCCTTCTGGTCCGGTGAGCCTCGAAATTCCAATCGACGTTCAGCGTCACAAGGTTTCCATTCCCTCCGTGTTCCCAGCGCCGGCGCGGGCTGTCGTGACCCCGGACGCTGCGCAACTCGATGAACTTGCGCGCCTCGTGCAGCAAGCGCGCCGCCCGGTCATCTTGCTGGGCGGTGGATCGCGAGCCGCGAGCGCAGCCGCCACCGAGCTTGTCGAGCGCGGTTTTTGCGCAGTGACCAGCGCCAATGGCCGCGCGGTGGTTCCCGAGGACCATCCCCGTTCCCTCGGCGCCTATAACATGACGCCAGAGACGCAGAAGCTTTATGACGACGCGGATCTGCTGATCATCGTCGGCTCACGTCTGCGCGGCAATGAGACTCGCAACAATGAAATGCGTTTCCCCCGCCCGGTCATCCAGATCGACGCCGACGCATCGCAAGGCGGCCGTAACTTCCCGGTGGAAATGTTCATACACGGCGATGCGCGGCTCGCCCTCGATGGCCTACTCGCAAGGCTTCCGGCACGCCTTAAAACCGACTCGTCATTCGCAAGTGATTTCGTGGAGGGGCGGCGGCAGGCCGAGGCCAATCTCGAAAAGGGGCTCGGCCCCTATGAGACGCTGGCGCGTCACTTGTCGCAGCGCGTTCATGGCGGCGCCCTGCCCTGGGTGCGCGACGTCACCGTGGGCAACTCCACCTTCGGCAATCGCTATGTGCGGCTCGCCGCTCCGCATCTGGGCGTGCATGCGCTTGGCGGCGGCATTGGTCAAGGGATCGCCATGGCCATCGGCGCAGCCTTCGCGGCGCCTGACGTCAAAACCGTTTCGCTTCTTGGCGATGGGGGAGCGCAGCTCAACATTGGCGAGCTTGCGACCGCCGTCGAGAACAAATGCCCTATCATCTTTGTGATGATGAATGACAAGGCCTATGGCGTCATTCGGAACATTCAGGATGCTCAATATCAAAGCCGGCGTGTTTACAGCAAACTGTTGACGCCGGATTTCGGCCTCGTCGCCGCAAGCATTGGTTTGCGTTACGAGCGCGTCACCGACATAAACGCCTTCGCCAAGAGCTTCGACAGCGCCCTGGCCGCAGAGGGGCCGACGCTCATCGACGTCGACATGACAAGCATAGGGCCCTACGCAACCGCATTTGGCGGCCCTCCAGCAGGCGCAGCCGGAGGCGCCAAGTGAGGCTTGGACTGATCGGACATGGCGCAATCGCGACTTTGGCTCTCGACGCATTGGCTCGCAATCTGGCGGAGCCTATCGAAACGCTGATCTGTCTCGCACGCCCAGAAAGCGCGGAAAAGGCCGCCTCATGGGCTATGCCATACCAGGACCGCGTCGCGCGCGAGATCAGAATCGAGAATTCCGTAGAGACTTTTCTGGCCGCTCGACCGAGCATCGTAGCCGAAGCGGCCGGACATGGCGCGCTCGCAGAGGCAGGCGCGTCAGTGCTGGCTGCAGGCGTCGACCTTATCGTCAGCGCGGTAGGCGCACTTTCGAACGATGGACTCCGATCCGCGCTTGAACGAGAAGCCTACCGCTCGGGAGCTGCGCTCATCGCCTCGCCCGGCGCAATTGGCGGGCTCGACATTCTCGCGGCCGCGAA
The DNA here is from genome assembly GCA_947455285.1 of Beijerinckiaceae bacterium. Classification (GTDB taxonomy): domain Bacteria; phylum Pseudomonadota; class Alphaproteobacteria; order Rhizobiales; family Beijerinckiaceae; genus Terripilifer. Next base: position 19,020 of record CANGOK010000024.1, read on the forward strand.
ACTCTCGGGCCTTTCAACTGTCCGTTACACGTCTCGCAAATCTCCGCTCGCCTGGCGCGGCACCAAAGCCGATGAACTCGTCAGCTTGACCGATCTTCAAGCAGCAACCGTATTCTTTGAAGGAACCGCCCGGGACGCAGCGCGTCTCTTTCCTCAGAACGCCAATGTAGCGGCAACCATTGCGCTTGCTGGCGCGGGGCTCGACGATACACATGTCCGCCTGATCGCTGACCCCGACGTTTCGAAAAACCAGCATGAGATCGAGATCAGGTCCGCCTGCGCCGATCTATCCATTTGCATCGAAGGCCATCCCGCCCCGGCCAATCCCAAGACTTCGTCGACGACCGGCTACGCGCTCGCACATCTGCTGCTTCAACGTCTGAATTGATCCGACGAATATCTACTAAAGCTGTGACCAGCACGCGCGCCGGCGAAGATTAATACGGCCCTCAAAGGATCCAGGCGAA
>CANGOK010000025.1 GCA_947455285.1 Beijerinckiaceae bacterium
ATCGATGGGGACGAATGTCTCCTTCGAGCGGGTCAGCGTGTTGTAAAGGCGTAAAGACATGTCTTCCCCGAGCCTCGCTGGCTCGGTTGCTGCTTGCATGGGGACAAGTCGGCGCCGGCCAGCGAGATCGCTAGCTGATAATGATGATCCGGCAAAGGCGGAACGGGCGCTTCATGGCCGGAACAATGAGGCAGGGGGAGGCGCGCGTCAAGGGCGTGGGGCGCCGCCCACAACCCGAAACCGCCGGCTGAGCAGCACCAAGCCCAGCACCACGAGTGCGGTGAGCACCGTGAGGGCGTCGATGCTTTCGCCGGCGAGCAGCGCGGCGAGGCCGATGGTCACGAAGGTCTGCAGGAACTGGATCTGCGCGACCCGCGCCGTTCCGCCCATGGCCAGAGCCGCATTCCAGATGAAGAAGGCGAAATACTGGCTGACGACCGCTAGATAGAAAAAGGCGCTCCAGCCGCGCGGGCTGACATCAGCGAGATTGTCCGGCCAGAGCCAGACCGCGGCGGGTATGCTCGCCACAAGGTTGATGACCAGCGCCCATGAAATCACCGTCCACCCCGGCATGACCCGGGCGAGTTCGGCTGAAGCCACATAGCCGGTGGCGGCGCAGAAGACCGTGCCCAGCAGCCACAGATCGCCCACGCTGACGCCGCCGCCGCCTTGCCGCAGGGCGTAAGCGACGATGATCGCTGCGCCCACCACGCTGCAGGCCCAAAAACCAAGACTCGGCCGCTCACCCGACCAAAGGGCGGCCGCAAGGGCGGTGCAGAGCGGCAAAAGACCTAGCACCACGCCCCCATGGGCCGAGGGAACCGTCAGGGAGCCCATGGCGCTGGTGAGCTGGAACCCGGTCCCGACCGTCACCGTCACATAGATGAGTTTCGGCAAATGGCGCCGCTCGGGCAATTTAGCCCGACCCAGCAGCAGCACGAGCGCGGCGACAAGGCCGCCCAAAGCCGCGCGGATCGCGGTCATGGGCAAGGGATCGAAGTCCTGCACCGCCAGCCGGGTCATGGGCAGCGTCGCACCGAACAGGCACATGCCGCAAAAGCCAAGCAGAAGGCCGCGAGTTTCTCGGGAAATAGTCATCGAGAGCTGATTTTTCATAAGGTTGTTTGTGACAGCTAAGCCGGCATTAAACAAATGTTCACTACACAGGGGCACATTCGCGCTCGGTTTTCCCATATTCGAGCGCCTCATGTCCGGTTCGTTCCTCCGCCCCGTCGCCGCCCTGCGCCTGACCGCCGCCTTTCTGGCGACGCTGGCTCTGAGCCCTGCGGATGCGCGCGAAAACGAAACCTTCGTCATCAGCGCCTCGGAAGGCTACGGCGTTTCTGAGTGTTTCACAAAGGGGGCCGCCTGCGGTCCTGTCATGGCCGACGCGTGGTGTCAGTCGCAGGGCCATGTCCGCGCCACTGCCTTTGGCCTCGCCTCGGACATCACCGCGACCGTCGAAGGCGCCGCCAAGACCGCCGCCCGCGAACCCGGCGCCACGCTGATCACCTGCGGCGATTAAGCCCAGAGTTTCCCCAGAACAGCCAAGCCCGCCGATCTCGCCTCATTGCCGTCACGAAGCGGAGCGAGATAAAAGAGGTCTTGATTCTTCGCCCCGCCTGCATGGATCGCAGGCGCGACGGCGCGGCATGACCTAGAGGATTTTATGGCCGTTTCTTTCAAAGCCGGGATCGCGAGGCAGGGACTTCGCCTGACTGCGGCGGGCCTCGCCTTGATCGCAGGCCTGTCCGGCGCCCTTGCGCAAGGGCTCGAATGTTCTCGCCTGCAGGCGCAGATCGCCAGCATGGGTCCCGGCGACGCCAGTGCAGCCGCAGGTTTCGCCGACGCCGCCCGCCGACAGCAATATGAATTGGAGCGCACCGAGAATTACGCGCAGTCCATCGGTTGCAACGCCCGGCAGTTCCTCTTTTTTGGCAGCGCCCCACCTGCCCAGTGCGGCGACCTGAAGGCTCAGGTGCAGCGCATGCACGAAAATCTCGCCGCCATGCAGGCGCAGGAACGCCGCGCCTCCGATGGCGGCAGGGCTGAACTCGTCGCCCGTTTCAACGCCACGTGCCGCAGCGAACAGACAGCGCCCGCGCGCAGCAATCTCGTCGATCGGCTCTTCGGCGCCGGGCAGACAGCCGCTCCGCCTCAGGAAGTCGTCATCGACCCGCTGGACCCGGCCGCCAGCGACGATCCGGCTAAGGGCGGATCGAAACTCGTTTGCGTGCGCACCTGCGACGGAGGCTTCTTCCCGCTGGCGGCTTCGGCTCGTCGCGGAGGGTCGGAGGGCATGGCCGAGATGTGCCAGGCGCTTTGCCCTAATGTGGAGACGAAGCCCTATAGCTACTATTCATCCGGCGACATCGATCAGGCCGTGGCGCTCGACGGCGCCCCTTATAAGTCGCTTCCCAATGCGCTGAAATTCCGCACGAAATTCGACCCTACCTGTACCTGCAAGCCGGCTGGCAAGAATTGGGCGCAGGCTTTGGCCGATGCTGAAGCGCTGCTGGGCCGCTCGCGCTCTGACATTGTGGTGACGCCAGAAAAGGCCGAAGAGCTGTCGCGCGCCTCGGTCTCCAAGCCGCCGCCGGCGAAGACGCCCCCGGGCAAGGCGCCTGCAAAGCCAGAAGTCGACCCAACCCTCGCGATCGAGGCCGCCGCCAACGCGAAGTCGCTGACCGCAGGCAATGACTCAGCCGGGATCGCCGCCAGCACAAGCGGCGCGGCCAAGACCTATGGCTTGAAGGATGGCGAGACCCGCGAACAGGGCACCGCAACCGGCGCCCGCAAGATCAGGGTAGTCGGGCCAACGCTTTAACCCGGCCGATCAAGGGCAACAGCGCCGCCAGCTCCGGCCCCTGATCGCGCCCTGTGAGTGCGAGACGCAGGGGATGGAACAGGGCCTTGCCCTTCTTGCCGGTCTTCTCCTTTAGCGCGCCGGTCCACTGGCTCCAGGTCTTTTCATCCCAAGGCTCGGCGGGGAGCAAGGCGCGGGCCTCGGCGAGATAGGCGGCGTCCTCGATCACGGGGTCCACATCGCCCTCGATGACACGCCACCAGACGGCGACATCCATGAAAGTCGAGAGATTGCCGCGCACCGCCAGCCAGAACGGCTCGGCGCGATGGCCAACGATGTCATGAGCCGCCAGCCGCTCGCGCACCGCCTCGAATTCAAGCCCGTGCAAGGTACGAGCGGAAAGCGCATCAAGCTCGGCGGGGTCGAACTTGGCCGCGCCGCGCGAGGTATGGGTGATGTCGAACCGCGTCTGCAATTCGTCGAGTGAACGCACCGAGGCGACCGCATCGGAAGAACCCGTCAGCACCGCGAGGGCGGCGACCGCAAGGGATTCAATTCCTGCCTCGCGCAGACCCGCGATGGACAGGGCGCCGCTGCGCTTTGACAGGCCCTCGCCCGAGGACGAGGTCAGCAGATTGTGATGGGCGAAACTGGGGGCATGAGCAGGGTCGCCGAGGATTTCGAAGAGCTGCAGCTGCACCGCCGTGTTCGTGACGTGGTCCTCGCCACGGATCACATGGGTGACGCCAAGATCGATGTCGTCCACAACGGAGGGCAGCGTATAGAGCCAGCTTCCGTCCTCGCGCATGAGCACGGGATCGGAAAGCGAGGCGCAGTCGATATGGCTGTCGCCGCGCACGAGGTCTGACCAGACCACCGTGCGCGCCTCAAGCTTGAATCGCCAGTGCGGCTTGCGGCCCTGCGCGATCAGCGCCTCGCGATCAGCGTCGGTAAGAGCCAAAGCGGCGCGGTCATAAACAGGCGGCAAGCCGCGTCCGATCTGGCGCTTGCGGCGCCGGTCGAGTTCGTCGGGTGTTTCGAAACAGGGGTAAAGACGGCCCATCTCCTTCAACCGCTCGGCGGCGGCGGCGTAGAGGGCGAAACGCTCGGACTGGCGCACGACGAGATCGGGAACCGCGCCAAGCCACGCAAGATCAACCTCGATGGCGTCGGCATATTCGGCCTTCGAGCGCTCGAGGTCCGTATCGTCGAAGCGCAGCACGAAACGTCCGTTGTAGCGGCGCGCGAAGAGATAATTGAACAAGGCGGTGCGCGCATTGCCAAGATGAATGCGGCCAGTGGGCGACGGCGCGAAACGGACGACAGGGGTGCGCATTGCGAAACCTTGAGCTGAAGGCGTTTTCAAGCGAAGTGGGCGCCGCCTCGCGTGAAAAGCGAAATCGATTCCTCGCCGCGCTGATGTGGGCGCCCCTTTCTGACCCAAGCGGGGTCAAATGTTAAGGGGAGAGGCGCCCACCATGCCGGATCAACCGAACGACCGGGGGAAAGGTTCGCCTATTCTGCGCCCACGGCCGCCGGAACAGCGCTCACCTGCTCCTTCGGCTCCCGATAATGCAGATACATGGTGAGAATGGCGAGGCCGCCGATGATCATGGGAATGGCGTAGACGTCGAACACGTCTTCCACCGGCCATTGCCGATCAAACAGGAAGCCCGCCAGCACCGGCCCTATCATCGCGCCAAAGCGCCCTATGCCAAAGGCCCAGCCAAGGCCGGTAGACCGCAGCGCCGTTGGATAGAAGAACACCATCAGCGCATTTATGCATTTCTGGATGCCGCTGGTGCTGCCCATGGCCACGAAAGCCATGGACGTCGCGATGATCGCGGCGGAATGGGCGCTGATCCCTGTGAAGAACAGGAAGGCGCCGCCGATCATGAACAGCACCACGATGACACGGTATGGGCCAAACCGATCCATCAACGGTCCCAGAATCAGCGCCGCCAGAATGCCTCCGCTTGAGGCCCAGGTCGCCGCCACCGTCGCATCGGCAGGGGAATAGCCGACCATGCGGAAGATGGAGGGCAGCCATTGCAGGACGAAGAAAATCACCATCAAATTCATGAACAGGGCGAGCCAGAGCATGAGCGTGCCTAGCGTGCGGCCGTTCTGGAACAATTGCGCCACGGCGAGCGATGTTTCGCGCGTATCGGTGACTGTGAAGACGGTCTGTTCGGTGATGGGGGCGGCAGGCGCGATGCGGCGCACCAGCCTTGCGATCACATCCTGCGGCGCGCCTTTCGAGACGAGATATTCGGGCGATTCAGGCAGGGTGAAATAAAGAAAGGCGGCTATGACGAGCGGGATCACGCCGCCAATGATCATATGCACACGCCAGCCGTACTGCTCGATGATCGCGCCCGCCAACAGGCCAGCCGCCATTGTGCCGAAAGAATAGCCGCAATAGATGAGCGCGATGCAGGTGGAGCGGCGACGCTTGGGGCTGAACTCCCCCGTCAGCGCCACGCCGCTGGGAATGACGCCCGCAAGGCCGATGCCCGCGAGCACCCGCAGCGCGATCATCATGGTGGGCTCGGTGACAAGGCAGGCCGCCATGGTGGCGAGGCCGAACAGCACCATATTGATGAGCACGAGCGGCCTGTGGCCATAGCGGATCGACAGGGGCGCCACGAAGGCGAAGCCGATCAGGAGGCCCCAGATCATCGAGGAGAAGATCGTGCCGAGCATTGTGCGGGAGATGTTCCACTCCTGCAGGATCTTCGGGCCGATGTAGCTGACAAGCTGAACGTCGAGCCCATCAATGAAGAGGATGAGCCCACCAAGGAAGACCGCCCATATCTGATACCGCGACATGGGTTGGGATTCGATCTGATCCTGAACGTTGAGCGTGTCCGTTGTAGCGGTCATCTGTCCCCCCCCTGCCGTTGGCGCGGCTTATCGATCGCGGCCCCTTTTCGGGATCTCGCTTTCATTGTTGGGCGAATTGAAGAACGGCTGGGGGCGCCTGTCAACCGCCGCAGAGGCGCCCTGCCCGCATAATGACCAGCCAAGCCGTCAATTCAGGCGGTCGGCCATCTTTGCGAAACGACGAATCACGTTACACTTCTCCTGTCGTTAACAACCGAAAGGAGGTGATCTCGTGTCTCATTGTCCTACGCCGCAGTCGTCGGTAACTGGGATCCGGATTCCTGCTTGCGTGGAGTCCCGCCCCGCGTGAGCGGCGCCTCGTGGTCCCATCGGACTGCGGTCATGACAATGGAAAGGCCGTCCTCGCGGGCGGCCTTTCTCTTTTATTCCTCGAACCGCTCCGCTCCGCCGCTGATCTTGCGCGGGGCGATTGAGGCGTCAGGCGCCTGCGCAGGCAGGCCCGGATCGCGGAAGCGGTTCACGATGGGATAGCGGCGGTCGCGGCCGAAGTTTTTCTTTGTCACCTTCACGCCGGGCGCGGCCTGACGGCGCTTGTATTCGGCGATGTAGAGCAGCCGCTCGACCTTCTTCACGACTTCAAGATCATGCCCGCGCGCGACGATGTCGCAGACGCGCATCTCCTTCTCGACGAGACATTCGAGAATGTCGTCGAGCACCTCGTAAGGGGGCAGCGAGTCCTCGTCCTTCTGGTTCTCGCGCAGTTCGGCGGACGGCGGCTTGACGATGATGTTGTGGGGGATGACTTCGCCATCAGGCCCCAGGGCGCCATCGGGCTTCCAGCGGTTGCGCAGGTGGCACAGCCGGAAGACCTGCATCTTGTAGAGGTCCTTGATCGGATTGAAGCCGCCGTTCATGTCGCCATAGATGGTGGCGTAGCCCACGCTCATCTCCGACTTGTTGCCCGTGGTGACGAGCATGGGGCCGAACTTGTTCGAGATGGACATGAGCAGCGTGCCGCGCGCGCGGCTTTGCAGGTTCTCTTCGGTGATGTCGCGCGGGCGCCCGGCGAAGAGCGGGGCAAGCGCGGCCTCGATGCCCTCGACGGCGGAGGCTATGGGCAGCGTGTCATAGCGCAGCCCCAGAGCGGCGGCGCAGGCCTGCGCATCACTGAGGGATTCCCCGGAGGTGAATTTATAGGGCAGCATCACGCAATGGACGCGCTCAGGCCCCAGCGCATCCACCGCCATGGCGGCGCAGAGCGCGGAGTCGATACCGCCCGACAGGCCCATGACCACGCCGGGAAAGCCGTTCTTGTTCACGTAATCGCGCAGGCCCAGCACGCAGGCGGCGTAATCGGCCTCATCGCCCTCATAGACCAGCGCGCGCGGACCTTCCGTGCAGGTCCAGCCGGACGGGCGACGCTCCCACACAGTAGAGGCCACCGTCTCGCCCATGGTGGGCAGCTGCGCGGCCAGAGCGCAATCGGCGTTGAGCACGAAGGAGCCGCCATCGAAAACCAATTCGTCCTGCCCGCCGATCTGGTTGAGATAGGCCATGGGCAGAGCCGCCTCCACCACCCGCGCGCAGGCGATCTGGATGCGCTCGTCATGCTTGCCGCGCCAATAGGGCGAGCCATTGGGGGTCAGCAGGATTTCGGCGCCGGTCTCGGCGAGACATTCCACGACATCCTCGTTCCAGATGTCCTCGCAGATGGGCAGGCCGAGGCGCACACCGCGAAAGGACACCGGGCCGGGCAGCGGCCCCTTGGCGAAGACGCGCTTCTCGTCAAAGACGCCGTAGTTGGGAAGATCGACCTTGAAGCGGACCGCTTCGATGCGCCCGCCATCAAGCAGCGCATAGGCGTTGTAGCAAAGCCCGTCTTCGACCCATGGCAGGCCCACCAGCACAGCCGGGCCGCCATCGGCGGTCTCGCGCGCCAGAGCCTCCACCGCCCTGCGGCAGGCTTCCTGAAAGGCGGGCTTCAGCACGAGGTCTTCGGGCGGATAGCCCGCCAGAAACAGCTCGCTGAACATGACGAGGTCAGCCCCCTGCCCCGCCGCGAGCTTGCGGGCCTCGCGCACGCGCATGGCGTTGCCCTCGATGTCGCCCACCGTGCAGCCAACCTGCGCGAGTGCGATGACGAGACGGTCAGCGGGGCGATGGTTCGTGTTCATTCCCTTCGTTTAGCGCGCCCGCAGGGGGGCGGCAACGGGGCGGGCTCAATCGCAGCCCTCAATCGCAGCCCTCAATCGAAGGCGTAGGCGTCCATCATCAGCACGCCATATTCGCAGCTGGTGTGCACTCGCCGCCCCTTGCCGCCGCCGCCAGCGCCCATGGCGAAGGGCAAAGGCAGGTAATGTTCGGGGCTGGGATGGTTCTGGCGGGCGTAGGGAGCGCGCTCTTTCCAATTCGCGATGTCTTCGACCCGGCCTTCTTCGACGGCCTCATGGACCCATTCGCCGAAGCTCTTCACCCAGTCGGGCGCGGGGCCGTCGATGTCCTCGCGGCTGAGTTCGTAGAGATTGTGGGTCATGCTGCCCGAGCCCATGACCAGCACGCCCTCATCGCGCAGGGGCGCCAAAGCCTGCCCCATGGCGACATGATGCGCGCCGCTCATATTGGGCTGCACGGAAAGCTGCACGACGGGAATGTCGGCTTCCGGGTACATGAGCTTCAGGGGAACCCAGGTTCCGTGGTCAAAGCCGCGCCCCTCGACCGGATAGGCCTTCACCCCCGCAGCGCCCAGAAGCTGCGCCGCCCGCACCGCGAGATCGGGATCGCCGGGGGCGGGATAGGTCATCTCGAAGAGCGCGCGAGGGAAGCCGCCGAAGTCATAGATCATCTCGGGCTTGCGGTCGGCCGTCAGGGCGGGCGCGCGGGTCTCGAAATGGGCGGTCGCGATGAGGATCGCCTTCGGCTTGCCCAACTCCTGCCCATAGCCCTTCAGGAAGCCCGTGGCTGCGGTGTTGTTGAGGATGACCATGGGCGAACCATGGGAGATGAAGACGGAGGGGAAACGGGTCATGGCTGATCCAATTCGCTGGAAGCGGCGCAGTTGTTTTACAGGCCAAGCCGGGCGGCGAGAACCGTGAGCCAGATCAGACCAGCCCCGACCTGCACGCATAGGCAGGCCGCGGAGGCCATGTCCTTGACGACCTTGATCGCATCATGGCGATCAGGCGTCACATGATCGCAAAGCTTCTCGATGGCGGTGTTGAGGAACTCGATGCAGAGCACCGCGAGCAGCGCCAGAATGAGCGCCAGACGCTCCCAAGCGCCCGCGCCAATGACCAGCGCCAGCGGCAGGGCCACGACCAGCAAAGCGATTTCCTGCTTGATGGCGCGCTCGGTGCGCAGCCCGTGGGCGATGCCCGCGCAGGAATATAAAAACGCCCTGTAGATCCGCCCCACTCTATTCCCCCAGTCCCGGCGCAGCCCTGTTCCCTGCTTGGCATGGAATGGGGCTGACGCCAAGACGCCGCTATTCGGCGGCGTCCTCCTTGGGGAGCGCGCGGGTGCGCTCGTCCTTGAGCAATTGCGCGATGAGGAAGGCGACTTCGATCGCCTGTTCCGCATTGAGGCGCGGATCGCAGAAGGTGTGGTAGCGCGACGAAAGATCGCCTTCCGAAATCGCGCGGGCGCCGCCCGTGCATTCCGTGACGTTCTTGCCGGTCATCTCCAGATGCACGCCGCCCGCATAGGTGCCCTCGGCCTGATGGACCGCGAAGAAGGTGCGGATCTCGCTCATGATGCGGTCGAAGGGGCGCGTCTTGAAGCCGCCCGCCGAAATCGTGTTGCCATGCATGGGATCGCAGGACCAGACGACCGAGCGGCCCTCGCGCTCCACCGCACGCACCAGCGTCGGCAGACCATCGCCCACCTTCTCCGCGCCGAAACGGGCGATGAGGGTGAGGCGGCCGGGCTCGTTGGCGGGGTTGAGGATGTCGATCAGCCGCAACAGATCGTCCGTCTTGAGGGACGGACCGCACTTGAGGCCGAGCGGATTCTTCACGCCGCGGCAATACTCGATATGGGCATGATCGAACTGGCGGGTGCGGTCGCCGATCCAGATCATATGGCCGGAGGTTGCGTAATGGTCGCCGGAGGTCGAGTCGACGCGCGTCAGGGCCTGTTCGTAGCCGAGCAGCAACGCCTCGTGGGAGGTGTAGAAATCGGTGCGGCTGAGTTCCTGATGCTCTTCAGCGTCAAGGCCGATGGCGCGCATGAAGCCGAGCGTCTCGGTGATGCGGTCAGCCAACTCCTGATAGCGGCCGGACTGCGGGCTGTCGTTGACGAAGCCGAGCATCCAGCGATGGGCGTTGGCCAGATTAGCGTAGCCGCCCCAGGCGAAAGCGCGCAGCAGGTTCAGCGTCGCCGCCGACTGGCGATAGGCCTCGAGCTGGCGCGTCGGATCAGGCGTGCGGGCGGCCAGCGAATAGCCGCTGTCGTTTACGATGTCGCCGCGATAGATGGGCAGCTCCACGCCCTGATGGACCTCGGTCGGGTTGGTGCGCGGCTTGGCGAACTGGCCCGCCACGCGACCGACCTTCACCACCGGCAGCGTCGCGCCGAAGGTCAGCACGACCGCCATCTGCAGGAAGACGCGGAAGAAGTCTCGGATGTTGTCGGCGGAATGTTCAGCGAAGCTCTCGGCGCAATCGCCGCCCTGCAGCAGGAAGGCCTCACCCTGAGAAACCTTGGCGAGCGCCCGCTTCAGCTTGCGCGCCTCGCCCGCGAAAACGAGCGGGGGAAACCCGGCGAGCTGACGCTCCACATCGCCCAGCGCGGCGACGTCAGGGTAAACGGGGGCCTGCTGGATGGGCTTGGCTCTCCAGCTGTCGGGGGTCCACACGGACATAATCGTCGCTCCAAAATCCAATCATTCCCGCAAAGCCCTCCCCCCGGAAGCCGCGGAAGTCGGGCTTATACATGAGCGCGGGCTGGATTGCGAATGAATCGAAAGTTGAAGATTACCGCTCGTACCGCGCGCTGCGGGTACGCATCGTCACCAGCTCCTCAGCCGCCGTCGGATGCACCGCCATGGTGGCGTCGAAGTCGGCTTTGGTCGCGCCCATCTTCACGGCGATGCCGAGAAGCTGCGCCATTTCGCCCGCGTCATGGCCGAGGATATGGACGCCCAACACCCTGTCGGTCTTGCCGTCGACCACGATCTTCATGATCACCTTTTCGGTGCGCCCCGAAAGGGTCGCCTTCATGGGGCGGAAGCTGGCGCTGTAGATGTCGACCACATCGAAGGCCGCGCGCGCCTCGCCCTCGCTCATCCCCACCGTGCCGATCTCTGGCGTGGTGAAGACCGCCGTGGCGATGGCCTCATAGCCCACCACCACATCCTTACCGCCGAAGACGGTGTCGGCGAAGGCGTGGCCCTCGCGAATGGCGACGGGGGTGAGATTGACGCGGTTGGTGACATCGCCGACCGCATAGATCGAGGGAACATTCGTGCGCGAATGCGCGTCCACCTTCACAGCGCCAGCGCCATCAAGCTCGACGCCCGCGCGCTCAAGCCCGAGTCCCCTAGTATGGGGGCGGCGCCCGGTGGCGAGCAACACCTGATCGACCTCCAGCGCCTCGCCCGTGCTCAGGGTGACGCGATAGCCATCGACGATCTTTTCGATCTTCGTCGGCAAGACGCCAAAGTGAAACTGCACGCCCGCATGGGTCAGCGCATCGCGGACACCGCCCCGCATATCCTCATCAAAACCGCTCAGCACATTATCGGCGCGCATGGCCTGATGAACTTCGCTGCCAAGCCGCGCAAAAACGCTGGCGAACTCCACCGCGATATAGCCGCCGCCCACGACAAAGAGCCGCTTGGGGAAGACCTTGAGATCGAAGACTTCGTTGGATGTGACGCAATGTTCGACGCCGGGAATGGCGGGCTCAAGAACCGGCGCGCCGCCCGTGGCGACAAGGATATATTTCGCGGAGATTTCGCGGCCATCGGCCAGCAGTTTCACCCGATGGGGGCCAAGCACTTCGGCGCGGCTGGCGACCATCTCGACGCCCGCGCGCCCGAGATTTGCGTCATAGAGGCCTGACAGGCGCGTGATCTCTTTTTCCTTAGCGTCGACCAGCTTGCCCCAATCGAAGACCGGCTTTTGCGGGATCGTCCAGCCATAGCCCGCAGCATCCTCGAAATCGTCAACGAAGCGGCTGGCGTAGGCGTAAAGCTTCTTGGGCACGCAGCCGCGGATGACGCAGGTTCCCCCGACGCGATATTCCTCGGCCACCATGACCTTCGCGCCATAGCCCGCCGCGATGCGCCCGGCGCGCACGCCGCCCGAGCCCGCCCCGATCACGAAAAGATCGACATCATATTCGCTCATGGGGCAGGCCTTTTCAGTGGGCGGTCATTACCGAGAGTTCAAAGGGAAAAGATCAGAGTTCGTGGCCCTTTTTCTTCATTTCCGCACGCACGCGGTCGAACATGCGCGCCGAAACGGCCTTGCTCCAATCGTTCATGGCAGGCCCCATGTTGGCGAAAATGGCAGGCTGAACCTCGACATATTTCTTGCCGACCGCCGACTTGAAAAAGTTCAGCGTATCCTTGCATTCCTGCTCCGTCAGCACAGACGCATAAACACGCGCGCCGAAATCCAGAAGATCTTCGGAATAGCGATTGAACTCGGGTTGCAGCTGGTCCAGCGTCGCCTTCAGATCATTCGCCAGCTCGGGACGGGTCTGGCTGAAGTTCATGTTGATCTTCACCATGAGTTCGGGGATCACCCCGCTATAGGCGCGTGAGAGACCCGAAGCCACAACCAGTTCACGCGCGACGGCGAGATGTGAGGCGGCGGGCGCCGGAGGCGCGGCGGCAGCCGGCGGCGTGAAAGAGCCCGAAGGCAGCGGAGCCTGGGCGCACACAGGCCCGGCGAGCGTCGCTGCGAGCAAGACGCCGGTCAGGCGAAGAGAAAATCCGTTCATTGATTCCGCTCCGTTAAAGCGCCTCAGCTGAGGTCGCCTAAAACCTCGACTCCCGCCGCATCAGCCACGATGACGGCCTTCGCGAGGCCTATGAAAAGTCCATGTTCGACCACGCCCGGCACGGATACGAGACCCGCCGCCAGACCCGCGACATCGGGAATGGCGCCAAAAGCGCAGTCGAGGATGTAGTGGCCGCCGTCGGTGACGAAAACATGGCCAGCAGAATCGTGACGCAGGCGGATGGCGCCGGTACAGCCCACCTGCCCCGCAACTTTCGCGACAAGCCGGCGCGTCGCTTCTAGGCCAAAGGGGACAACCTCGACCGGCAGCGGGAAACGCCCCAGTCGGTCCACCTGCTTCGAGCGATCCGTGATCACGATCATGCGGCCCGACGCCGCCGCCACGATCTTTTCGCGCAGCAAGGCGCCGCCGCCGCCTTTGACGAGATTGAGAGCGGGATCGAATTCATCCGCGCCATCCACCGTCAGATCAAGCTCGGGGGTGTCATCAAGCGTGGTGAGCGGAATGCCAAGCGACTGCGCCTGCGCGCGCGTGGCCTCGGAGGTCGGCACGCAGAGCAAGTCCATGCCCGCGCGCACCTTCGCGCCCACAAAATCGACGAAATGGCGGGCAGTTGAGCCGGTTCCAAGACCCAGCCGCATGCCGGGCCGCACAAGATCGGCCGCACGAGCGGCGGCGAGGCGTTTGGCGTTTTCGATGGCGTCGGACATGGGGGGCCGGTGGGGTTGGAAGGTGAGGTGGGAAGAGCATCGGGACCCGATGCCGGTGGGGTAGCGAACCCGAGGATAAAAAGCAATTCAGCGCGGCAGACCGGGCCGAATCGCAGCTTAGCTTACAAGAGATTGGCTTGCTCCGCTGCCCGTTCGCCGCTACGTCAAAGGCTCAAGTCAGATCGCCTCACCCTCACCACCCGGCCCTTTTCATGTCCCAACCCGCTCCCCTCATCGTCTTCGACCTCGACGGAACCCTTGCCGACACGGCGGACGATCTGCTCGCCACGCTTAACTTCATCCTGACCCGCGAGGGCGTCCCGCCCGTCACCGGGTCACAGGCCCGGCGCATGGTGGGCATGGGAGCAAGGATGCTCATCAAGCGTGGATTCGAAAACGCAGGCGCAACGATCGAACCGGCGCGGCTCGAAGAATTATTCCACACATTTCTCGAGCATTACGAGACGAACATCGCCGTTCACTCACGCCTCTTTCCAGGAGTGGAGCAGGCGCTAGACCGTTTCGAGGCCTCAGGATTCGCCTTCGCAGTCTGCACCAACAAGATCGAGAAACCCTCGGTGAAGCTGCTGAAGGCGCTGGGCGTGGCCGATCGTTTTCGCGCGATCTGCGGACAGGACACTTTCTCCTGGTGGAAGCCCGACCCTCGCGCCCTCCTGTCGACCATTGAACTTGCGGGCGGCTCCCCCGGACGAGCAGTGATGGTCGGCGACTCGAAGACGGACATCGACACCGCCAAGGCGGCGGGCGTGCCCGTGGTGGCGGTCGATTTCGGCTACACCGACGTCCATGTGAGCGAATTGGGCCCGGACCGGATCATCTCCCATTTCGATAGCCTGTGGGAGGCGGTTCAGCTGCTTTCGCCCGAGCTCGTGGGGTAAGAGCCCAAGAGCGCTGCCTGAGCAAAAGCCACCAAGCGCGACCCGCCCTTGACTTGCGCCGCCACGCTGCCTAAACGAACCCCATCGAGGCCTTGCCTCGGGCGCGTAGCTCAGCGGGAGAGCACTCCCTTCACACGGGAGGGGTCACAGGTTCAATCCCTGTCGCGCCCACCATTCCAGACAATGTCTTCCATCTTATAAATCAATGACTTAACGCTGCTCGTCAGTTCGCTCTCGCATATATGAAGAGTGCCTGACGCTGTGCCATCGTGCGAAGTCTGCGAAATAATTATTTTTCCGCAGCAGAAACACTCCGCTCATTGATTTCAACGACATACACACCCTGCCCCAAAATCCCTAGCGTCCTCAACGCTTGCCCATAACGCTGACATTCCGCAAACATTATGCGGGAGCGTGTTCAACGCTGAACAAATTTGAGGGCTGTGTGGGGCGTAAGGCTGACGCAAAAACGATTGCGGTCATTGAGGGATTGTATCTCAAACGCATCTCCACCTCGCCATACTGGCAAGCCTCCTGCCAACTCAGAAACACCTATCTCCGCAAAAGCACTGGCACCGCAGACGAGAGGCAAGCCACAATCGCAGCACTGGAGTGGTTCTTCCTACTCAGGCAGAGGGTTGAACTGGGCATCAGGTTTCAACGCATCAGTTTCAACCTTCTGACTGAGAACTTCCTCAAAACCATCATTGGCGACAACAAGTTCAGGTTCTACAGGGACACGATAGACCGTCATCTCGTGCCCTATTTTGGCGAGTTGCGGGACATTAGAAAGATCACTGACGGCATGGTCAGCGATTACCTAGTTGAGCGTCGCAATAAGAACCCACGGCAACCACTGCCACAGACACTCAACAGAGAAAACACGGTCCTGCGGCAACTGCTCAATTTCGCTGTCATGCAGAAGTGGCTGCCAGAGAAGATCATCGTTCCCTACATCAACCAATCACAGACTGTGCGACGACGACGCCACTTCACACCAGAAGAATATGGCAAGCTGATCAAGCAAGCCAAGCACAGGATCAAAGAAGCACAGGCGATCGCCACCAGCAGGCACACAATCAACAACAGGCGCTTGTTGCTGGACGCCATCATCATAATGGCGAACAGCGGACTGCGTGTTGATGAACTCCACAGAATGACTTGGCGCAACATGGATTGGACCAAAGGCGATCTCAAACTGGAATATGTAGGCAAGCGTAAGAGTGCGAGAAAACTTGTGCTGCGCTACAGCGCCATTGCCGCAATAGCCCGCATCTCTAAACGCAGACAGCAATGGATGACCCAACATGGCGAACCCGCAATCCTCAATCCCAATGAACGCATTATGAGTATGCCCAGCGGAATAGCAGTGGCGTCATTCAAAAAGATGTTCAGACTATTGCTGGATGAATGTGGCTTTGAATACCAAAACAACAACGAACGCCATTCAATGACCAGCCTGCGCCATACCTACGCAACCAGATCATTGACGCAGAAGCACAGGCTTCGTCCCACAATGGAAGCACTGGCGAAGCAGATGGGCACAAGTCCGCGCATGATTGAGATGTATTATGGTCACGATGATGTTGAGGATTATAGGGACGAGTTGAGAGGGAAGTTACGCTAAAGCCAAGAATGAGTTGCCTTACAGGTTCCCATTGACAAGAAAGGTCGTTTATCACGACATTCCCTAACATCCCCAAACGAGAACAACCAAATGGAACAGGTGGTTAAGTCGCTCAGCGAGCGAAATGTAACTCGCACAGAGTTGGCGGAAGCCGTTTATGCTGCAGCGTCACTACCTCGCAAGGAAGCCTACGAATTCGTAGATCAAGTGCTGCGGGAAATCGTTGCGGCGTTGGTCAGAGATGGCGTGGTTAATCTCAGAAATTTTGGCGTGTTTACCGTAAGAGAAACGCCCGAAAGATTGGGGCGCAATCCTACGACTAAACAGGAATATGTCATTTCCCGCAGGCGAGCGATCTCTTTCAAAGCAGCTCCAGCATTAAAACAAAAAATCAACGCCCGTAATGAACCCATTGATTAAATGTGGTGAGAGGCACAGCCATCACAGCCATGCCTCTCAAAAGCATTGAAGATATTCAAGCAGCCTTCGCACGAGGTTTCTGTCCCGTCTTCTGCGTTGCTGAGATAGCAGCGTCCAACTCCCCAGCCTCAACTGCTGCGATCACAGCATCAATCGTTTTGACCAGATTGTCTTTGCTGCCAACCGCAATCGCCTGCTTGCCCTTCTCAAGTTCCAATTTCTTGCTGCCATAATTGACAGTAAGAAAGCACTGTCCAAGCACATCAACATACCACCAACGCTTGATGCGCTTCTGTCGCTCAACAAGATGCTTCGCACCATCCTCTGCTCGCACCCACTTTTGCCTGAATGCGATATGAGTGGGATCTTCAGCCAGCGCCCGCTGCTGCTGTAATTGCGTCACAAGTTTCGCACGACGCATGACAACAGGATCATTGCTGCGCTTTGCAGCTGCGACGAAGTTCAAAGTCTTCAACACGCTCATTGAGTGCTCCTATCAGTTTCAACTGAAGCAAGCGTGTTGTCTGTATGCGAGAAGAGCAACCGAAAAGGCAACAATTGAACGAAATTTGTTCCCCGATTGTTCGAAAAATACACCATATATAGCCCCCCCCCCGCAAACAGCACAACAGGTTGTAAAAAACGAACAAATCAGCACCATAAAGATAAACGCTATCAGCGATTGAGATGGCGTGACGCCTATGTGAAAATCACCAAAACGAGTTGCGGGAGTGAGTAACGTGGCAACGAAGAAGACTTCAAAGGTCGTGGCAGACCAGATAACAAAGACGCCAAGCCCAAAAGAAAAGCTCAATATCAAGACCAAGCGCAAGGATGACGAATGGTATGAAACCGCATTCAAGCGGTTCTCCATCTCACTCAATCGCACCAATCAGCAGCGTGATCCTCTTGCGACATTGATGCCGCCAATCAAGT
The DNA here is from genome assembly GCA_947455285.1 of Beijerinckiaceae bacterium. Lineage (GTDB taxonomy): Bacteria > Pseudomonadota > Alphaproteobacteria > Rhizobiales > Beijerinckiaceae > Terripilifer. The sequence continues at coordinate 17,212 of CANGOK010000025.1, forward strand.
CAGGGCTCCAGTAGTAGCATACCCTGACTACATCAATATACTGCTTTCGGTTGGATCAAAGAGCAACCTTAATGACTGCTGATTTGGCGAAATTTCAGGTTGACGCACTGATAATAAGAACAACAATGAGCAATGTAGTCATGTGCTACTATGTATAATCGTGACTGATTAAGCGAGCCTGATTGAGGACTGAAACAGGGCGTGAAAGCGATGCTTGATTTTGAATTCTTATTCTACTTAGTCAACGCAGTCGCAGTCGTATCCATCTGCGTCTTTGTATACATTTCCCTGCCAGACCGCCGCTGAGTGGTGAGCATCAATTTTAAGGGATAAGCACTGCACCAGCGAGTACACTGCTACATGCGTAGCGGGCTGCTATTGCAACCCCACTATGCGGGCTTCGTAGGGGCAATACAAAGCAAATGCTTCAAGCACCCTTGTTAAGCAACTCACTCTGAGATTTCTGCGCCTGCGCCAAACGCTCCCTCGCCTTGCTGACTTTCAATGCTTGCTTGCGCTTACGCAGATCATCAGCCTGACGCTTGACGGCATCTGCTTCAGCATCGCTTGGAGCAATTGGTTTGATCGTTGGCACGACCTCAATGATCTTCACGGTTTATTCTCGCTCTATCATTGATCACAGCTAATAATAGCGCACTTAATGCGTTGGCGTGTGGTCGCATCTTCTTTGGCAAATCACCTTTAGCAAGTTCACGCAGGCGAGTTGCCAGCATATATGCGGCATGTGTGCTGATCCTTTGATCTCTAGCTTTGGCTGCTGAGAACCAAGTGGTCCTGCGTCCGCATAATGTGCTGAATTCATACTGGTTGGAGATAAGACCCATGTCACGACAGGTCTGGTAGATGTTTTGGAGAAATGGAGCGTGTTGTTTTGTCATCATGTATTTATGACTGAAATCAGAAATCTGCTGTTTTCAAAGCGCCGTGCTAAATAGACATGTGACTGGATGTGAAGCAGAAAGCACACTCATTCACATAAATTGCTGAAGCCCAGCATTCGGGCAAATTTTATGAATGCGGCTAAACGACGGAGAAGTCGGGATGTAGAGGTTGTGCTCTATGGTCATGCGGACAGCAACGCAAGCGGATGTCATAAGTCACTGATGGTGATGAAGACTGTTCCACATCGTTTAGCAGAGGATGCGAAGACTGGCATTGTGGTTTGGTGTTGTGAAAAATCAATTGTAAAAATGGGCTGACAGATCGCTGATGCTGAAAGGCATTAAACAACACCTAAAACAAACAGAAGCGATACTGATCGCACTTGGGGTATGACGACGGTAACCCCACATCAATGACATTCAGTGGTAGTGTAAGTCCAATAGGCTACTGAACGAGATGGGCAGGCATTTAGCGTAAAAGGGAGGCAATCGTAACAGCCCCTTTCCCAGAAATGGGTTGCGAACAGATTGGACGGGATACGAACTCAACGAAAAGTTCCATTTCATGCGATGACTGGTGACAGTCGTCGTATAGGCATAAATCTAACGAAAGGTTCAATCAAAAAGTTATCTAATCAACATCCATACATTAGCAATGCTAGCTATACGAACTGAAGAAAAAGCTGCTGAGTTTGAGAAGTGAGTGCTAACGAACTGATCAAACGAAAGTAGCAACCTACGCGAAGCGTGGGTTCAATAAGACCTTCAAATACAGTCAAGCAGTTCTCCAAAAACATGCTTTGAGGAGTTTTGAATTAAAAGGGATCTGTTCATCATTGAACAAAAAATTAATCTTCGTCTTCCTTTTCTTTGAACACGGGAAACTTCCCAAGCACAACATGACGGATCAATATCTCACTGCCTTTAAGGTATCGCCTCATCTTGTTCGCTTTGAGCATTTTGCTCATGCGAGTATCGCCGTCTCCACCAGCATCCGCTGCTATTCCAGCCAAATCAGCCAGTTCATGTAAAGTGACATTAGGATGTTCTTTGTGGGCGCGATGAGCGAGCCAATGTTGATGTAATGAAGTTAGAACGGGCTTGGATGCGACCTGATAGCGAGCACGACTTTCTTTGTATTGAGCACGACCAATCTGCTTGAATGCGGGTAGAAGCAATTCTCTCAACTCAGAGACTGTCCTTTGAAGATCGCCCTCCATTGGAATTGAGATCAACA
>CANGOK010000026.1 GCA_947455285.1 Beijerinckiaceae bacterium
ATCTGAAGGCCGGCGACGTGCTGGTGCAGCAGGGCACGAACCACGCATGGGTGAACCGTGGCACGGAACCGTGCCGGATCGCCTTCGTGCTGATCGACGCGCAGGAGCCGTGAGAGGTGCCGGGGCGCTTAAACGCGCCCCTTCGGCTCAAGGCCCAGCAGCACCTGGCCGATGATCTCGAAATTGGCCTGCGCCGCTTGACCCTGCTGCGAGGCGCAGTTGATGTCTCGGAAGCGGCGTTCGAAGCTGTTCTTCTGGAAGATCGCCGTGCCGCCGGCCGCATTGTAGAGCACAGCCACGACCTCGCGTCCTTCATTCATGGCGAAGGTTGAGGCGAGGCGCATGTCGGCCTTGTCGCGGAGTGTGAAGGGGCGACCTTGCAAGGCCTGATCCCAGAGCCTGCTGTAGATATCGACAACCATGCCGCGCGCGGCCATGAGGCGCGCCTCGCAGATGGCGACCTTCGATTGCACAACGGCGTTGTCGCGCAGCACCCAGGCGCCCTGCGCGGCCATGGGCGACTTCTGCGACGCGAGGGCTACGAAGTCCTGCATCATGCCCCGTGCGACGCCCAGCGATAGCGCCGAGAAGCTCAGGCCGAAGATGTTGAAGCCGGTGAAGTTCGAATGCAGCGGCGTTTGGGCGCGCCGGTCGGCGGGGTTGTCGCGGGTGTAGGTATGTTCCTCCGGCACGAAGAGGTCCTCGACCTCATAACTGTCGCTGCCGGTGCCGCGCAGGCCCATCACCTGCCAGTCATCAATGATCCGGGCCTTGGAACGCTCAAACAGCATCGTGCGGTCCATCGGGCGGCCTTGCGGTGTTTTGGCTGGCTCGCCGTTCTCCTCGTAGACGGCTGTGTGCCCGCCAAGCCACGCTGCGTGACGGCTGCCGCTGGCGTAGTTCCATCGAGCGGTGACGCGGTAGCCGCCAGCGGTCTTCACAGCGCGGGCGCTGCGGGTGTTGGGGCCGGAGGCGACGACCGAGCGTGCGCCGCCAAAAATTTCGCGCGCCACGGCTGGGTCGAGATAGGCCGAGGCCATGGCGACGCCGCAGGCCTGACCGACGCACCAGGCTGTGCTGGCGTCCGCCGAGGCGATGGCCTCGATGGAGTTGAAGAAGGTGATGGGATCGACCTCCTCGCCGCCGACTGATTTGGCGGTGAGCATATGGAAGAGCCGCGCCTCATGCAGGGCGTCGAGAAGTGGCGGGGGGAGGCGTCCGGTGCGTTCGATCTCGGCGGCGGCCTCGGCGATCATGGGAATGAGATCGCGGGCGGCCTGATCGTGCGTTTTTCCCGTCCCGGTTTTCGTAAGCATTTTGAATCCTCCAAGTCTCATTTTGGCGGAAATCGGTCAGTGGTCAACCTTGGCGGGGCTGCGGCTTCGGGGTTAACTTCGGCGTAGAACGCACAAGAAAAGGCGACTCCATGCCCTTCAGCAAAAGAACCGGCCCGCGCATCCATTACGAGGTTCAGGGGCAGGGGCCAGCCATTGTCCTCATCCACGCCAATCCCTTCGATCGCAGGCTGTGGCTCTATCAGGCGGCGCGCTACAGCGTATTCTACAGGGTCATCAATGTGGACCTGCGGGCCTATGGCCATTCGGACAGGGTGGAGACGCCCTTCACCCTGCAGGACCTCAAGGACGATGTGCGCGGCGTCATGGCCTGCGAGGGGATCGACAAGGCGATCTTCATGGGCGTGAGCGTGGGCTCGGGCGTCTCCATGCTGATGGCGCTCGACCATCCCGAGGTGACGCAGGCTGTGGTGCTGGTCGGCGGTTCGAGCGATGGGCCGCGTAATGTCGAGAACATCGTGGCGAAGGTGCGGCAGGAGACGCTGGGCGAGGATCTCATGGCCCTCATGCGCAGCTATACGGCGCCGGGCTTCGCCGATACCCGAACGGGCGGCTGGCTGCTGCGCCAGTTCATCGACCGGGCGCAAGACCAGTCCGCGGCCGCCATCGCGCAGGTCTTCCGGGCACGGGCGAGCTACGACATGACGGATCGGCTCGGCTCGCTTCACGTCCCCACGCTGGTGGTCAATGGCGAATTTGACAATTCGCTGGAGCGCGGGCGGCGTACGGTGGCCATGGTTTCCGGCGCCCGCCACGCGCTTCTGCCGGGAACCGGCCACGCTTGCGTCATCGAGGACCCCGAGGGTTTTGACGCCGCCGTGATCCCTTTCCTGCATGAGCTTGGCCTGTGGCAGGGACCCTGAACCTTGCCGCCCAGCGCCTGAAGTCCTAAAAGGCGGGGCCTTGAGGTGGGCCGGATCTCCGGCGCGCGGGCGGATCCACCATGACCCTGTTCAACTTTCTCACGCGCTGGGGCGCACTTGGCCAGACGCCGAAGCGCGGCGTCGTGATTGTGCTCGTGTTGCTGTCGCTCGCCATGTTCCTGCCGGGCTTCGTTTCGCTCCAGCCTATGGACCGTGACGAGCCGCGCTTTGCGCAGGCGACCAAGCAGATGCTGGAGACCGGGGATTTCGTCGCGATCCGCTTCCAGAACGAGGCTCGTAACAAGAAGCCAGTCGGCGTATACTGGCTGCAGGCGGGCTTTGTGGCGGGGGCTGAGGCTTTGGGCGTGCCAGAGGCGCGCGCCAAGATCTGGCTCTACCGTCTGCCCTCCCTGATCGGGGCCGTCGCCACGGTGTTGCTGACATGGTGGGCGGCGCTGACGTTGGTGGGCGAGGGCGCGGCGCTGATCGCCGCCATGCTCATGGCCTCCACGATCCTTCTCGGCGTCGAAGCGCGGCTCGCCAAGACCGACGCCTTGATCGCGGCCACCGTCGCCGCCGCCATGGGCGTGCTGGCTCGCCATTGGATGGCGCGGGGGCGGGAGGCTTTTTCAAACGCCGAGCAATGGCGGCTGGCCGCCGTCTTCTGGGCGGCGCTGGGCGTGGGGCTTCTCATCAAGGGGCCGATCACGCCCATGGTCCCGGCCTTCGCGAGCATCGCTCTTGCCGTCTATGCGCGTGCGGGCGGCTGGTTGCGGGGGCTGAAGCCACTGGCGGGATGGCTGCTTTGCCTTGCTGTCGTCGCGCCGTGGTTCATCCTGATCATGATCGCCACCAAAGGCGCCTTTTTGAGCGACTCGCTGGGCGCGGACATGATGAGCAAGGTTGCGGGCGGGCAGGAGGCGCACGGCGCGCCGCCCGGCGCCTATCTCGGGGCCTTCCTCGTCACCGCATGGCCCATGGCGCCCCTCGCGCTGCTGGCGGCGCCTTTCGTCTGGCGGACGCGGCGCGAGCCTGCGACGGCCTTTTTGCTGGCGTGGCTCGTGCCTTCATGGCTGCTGTTTGAAGCCGTGCCGACCAAGCTGCCCCATTATGTGTTGCCGCTGTTCCCCGCCATCGCCATCCTCACGGCGGCGGCTATCGAGAAGCAGGCTTTGGCGATGGGCTCGCGTCTGCGCCATGCGCTTTGGCTCATCCCCGGCGTGGCGGTGGTGCTGGTGCTGGTCGGGCTTATTGGGCCTGTGGTGCTGGGCGCGCCGTCGGGCTTGCTGTTCTATGTCATCGCGCCCTTCGTGCTCTGGCAGGCGTGGCGTATGGTGGGCGCCATCCGCGCGAGGGCGACGGGTTCGCTTGTGCCGGGCGGGGCGCTGCTGGCGCTGTTCTGCTACATCATGGTCTATGGCGGGGTGATGACCGGGCCGGTGTTCCAGCCCTTCGCCATGTCGCCGCGCCTCGCGGAGGCGCGCGCGCGTGCGCAGGCGCAGTCGGGTTGTGCTGATCTTGCGCCGGCTTCGCCTGGCTACCGAGAGCCAAGCCTCGTCTTCCTGACGCGCACCGACCTCCTCTTCGATAGCCCTGAAGCGACAGGGCTGTTCATGGGCGAGGGTTCTTGCCGCATCGCTTTCATCAACGCCCCCGATGACGCCGCCTTCAAGGCCGGACTCGGAGCAGGCGCCGAAGGCGTGCGGCTGATCGAACGCCTCACCGGCATCAATCTCAATGGCGGGCGCAAGCTGGACATAGGCGTCTACCTGCGGCAGGGGGAGGGGCGATGAACCTCTCCGCCCCCTCGATCATGGCTAGCCTGCGTCTTGCGGGGCAGGACTTTTTGCGTCGCTGGCGTTCGCCTCGCATGGCGCGCCGTGACGAGGGCCACCGGCGTCTTGACGCCTTCGTGATCTTGCTGACCATCGCAACCATCGTCACCGTCGCCATCAATGCCGATACTTGGGCGGCGCGGGCTGTCGGCGGACTTCCCGAAGGCGTTCGGGCCGCGTTCAACCAGATCACCTATCTCGGTCTGTCCGGCTATATGTTCACCCTGTCCGGGCTTGCGCTGGTGAGTGCGCTTCTGGCGCGGGGTCGTGGACGCGGCGCGGACTTTGATCGGGCCTGTTTGTTTCTCGCCGAGCGCGCTAGTTTTTTGATTGCGGTGCTCGCGGTGTCGGGGCTCGCGTCCCAGGCGCTCAAGCATTTGTTTGGCCGCGCGAGGCCTTCGCTCATCGACATGGTGGGGCCGTTCCATTTCGATCTTATGGCTCTGAAATCGACCTACGCCAGCATGCCATCCGGCCATTCCGTTTCGGCTTTCGCCATGGCGGTGAGCCTTGGCTGGATGGCGCCGCGCCTGCGCTGGCCCTTGTTGGTCCTGGCCCTGCTCATCGCCGTTTCGCGCGTGGTCATCTCCGCCCATTATCCAAGCGACGTCATCGCGGGCGCTGCGCTTGGCGCGGCCTCCGCCATCATGTTGCGTCGCGCTTTCGCATTGCGCGGAATCGCCTTCCGCTGGACCGCTGAAGGGCCGCGCCTGCGTGGCGCCGGCAAGGTCTGGCCCGCCCTCATCAAGGCTTCGAGACCATGAGTTCACCCATGCAGAACGAACAGCCGCGCGTCACCGTCGTGGTTCCCGCCCGCAACGAGGCCGGCAATATCGCGCCGGTGGTCGCCGAGATCGAGGCGGCGCTTTCGCCGCTTGGGCGATTCGAGATCGTCTATGTTAACGATGGCTCGACGGACGCCACGGGCGAGGAGCTGCTAGGCCTCATGGCGACGCGCCCCTATCTGCGGCAGATCCGTCATGAGCAATCCTGCGGCCAGTCGGCGGCGGTGCGCACGGGCGTCCGCGCGGCCCGCGCGCCGGTCGTCATCACCATTGATGGCGATGGGCAGAACGACCCTTCCTTCATGCCCGCCTTCCTGCGCGCGCTCGACGCGGCGGGGCCGACATGCGGGCTTGTGCAGGGTCAGCGGGTCGGCCGCAAGGATACGGGCTTCAAGCGCTTCCAGTCGCGCGTCGCCAACAAGGTGCGCGGCGCCATCCTGAAGGACGGCACGCGCGACACCGGTTGCGGCTTCAAGTGCTTTCCGCGCGAGGCCTATCTCGCCTTGCCCTATTTCGACGCGCTGCATCGTTTCATGCCCGCGCTCATGCGCCGCGAAGGCTATTCGCTCGCCCATGTGGATGTGATCGACCGGCCGCGTCATGCGGGCGTGTCTAATTATGGCTTCTTTGACCGTTTGTGGGTCGGCATCCTTGACCTCATGGGCGTGCGGTGGTTGATCCGGCGCCGCAAGCGCGTTCCCGTTCCCTCCGAGGTTTCTGGCAAATGATCGTTGATCTCTGGCATGCCCTGGGGGGCTATTTCTACGACGTCTTCGTGCAGCGTCTCGATTGGTGGGCCTATATCGGCATCATCGCGCAGGCGCTTTTCACGGGGCGTTTCGTCGTGCAATGGCTCGCCAGCGAAAGGGCGGGGCGCAGCGTCATCCCCTTCTCGTTCTGGACCCTGTCCATCGGCGGCGGGCTTTTGCTTTTCATCTACGCGCTTTATCGCCGCGACCCCGTTTTCATTTTGGGGCAGGGCTTTGGCGTCCTGATCTATTTCCGCAACCTGACCTTCGTGCTGCGTGAGCGGCGGCAGAACAGGGCGGAAAAAGAAAACCGGGCCGTCTGAAAGACGACCCGGGCTCCAATCTCATCACTCTATCTTAGCTGGCGGCCTGGCTCGCAGGACCGCTTTCGCCAATGAGGCCTTCGGGCGCCGGCTTACGCTTCGAGCGGCCGGACAGATAGGTGTCGACCTTGTCGAGGTAGTAGTAGACGACAGGCGTGATGTAGAGCGTCAGGATCTGCGACAGGCACAGACCGCCCACGATGGCGATGCCCAGCGGTTGGCGAAGCTCCGCGCCCGCGCCCGCGCCGACGGCGATGGGCACGGCGCCGAGGATCGCTGCCAGCGTCGTCATGATGATTGGGCGGAAACGGATGATCGCAGCCTCGCGGATCGCAGGCAGAGCCTCGACGCCTTCGTTTCTTCGTTCGATGGCGAAGTCGATCATCATGATCGCGTTTTTCTTCACGATGCCGACCAGCAGCAGAATGCCGATGATGGCGATGACCGAGAGGTCCATCCCGTACCACCACAGCGCCAGCAGCGCGCCCAGACCCGCCGAGGGCAGGCCCGAGAGAATGGTGATCGGGTGGATGTAGCTCTCATAGAGCACGCCCAGCACGATGTAGATGGTCAGCACCGCCGCGAGGATCAGCGGCACCTGGCCCTTTTGCGCGTCCTGGAAGAGGGCGGCGGAGCCGGTGAAGCTGGTCGAGATCGAGGGCGGAAGTTGCAGTTCCGCCTCAATGCGACGGATCGCCTCCACAGCCTCGCCGATGGCCGTGCCTGGCGCGGTGTTGAAGGAGAGCGTGACCGAGGGTTGCTGGGACTGGCGGTTGATCCAAAGCGGCCCCACCGAGCGGCTGATGGTCGCGACCTGCTCAAGCGGGATGATCGGCGCCGAAGAGGCGCCGCCGGACGAGCCGCCTGCTCCCGCAGCAGCGCCGCCGCCACCCGTTCCCGCGCGGATGAAGACGCGGGTGAGGGCGGATGGATCGTCCTGGAAGCTGTGGCCGGTTTCGAGGATCACCTGATAGTCGGCAGCTTGGGTGAAGATCGTCGAGATCTGGCGGCTGCCATAGGCGTTGTAGAGCGCCACGCGCACCTGATCGGAGGTCAGGCCGAAGGCGGCGGCCTTTTCCTTGTCGATGTCGATGCGCATCTCGGGATTGGTGATCTTCAGATCGCTGGTGGTGTCGCGCAGTTGCGGCAGCGCCTGCATCTTTAGCAGCATCTCGGGCGCGACGTCATATAGGCCCTTAATGTCGCTTGACTGCATTGTGTACTGGTAGGGCGCACGCGATGCGCGGCCGCCGTTCAGATTGAGATTCTGCACCGGCTGGAACACGGCGTTGATGCCGGGAACCGAGGTCGCTGCGCGGCGCAGGCGCGCGATAACGTCAGCGATGGGCGCGCGTTCCGACTTCGGCTTCAGCGCGACGAAGATGCTGCCCTGATTGGTGCCGCCCGCGCCCACCGAAGAGGTGATGTAGTCGACAGCAGGATCCATGCGGATGAGACGCGAGATCTCCTTCTGGCGTTCAGCCATGGCCGGGAAGGCGATGTCGGAAGCCGCTTCCGTCGAGCCGGAAATGAAGCCTGTGTCCTCGATGGGGAAGAAGCCCTTCGGGATCCACGCGAACATCCAGATCGTCACGCCAAAGGTAAGGAAAGTCACGGCGAGCATGGTCAGGCGCCAGTTGAGCACCACGTCGAGGGTGACGCGATAGCCTTCCGTCACGCCGTCAATGACGCCATCGACGATGCGCCAGAACAGGTTGGTATTGGCATTGTGATCGACGGGCTTGAGAAGGCGCGCGCAGAGCATGGGCGTCAGCGTCAGCGAGACGAAGCCTGACACCAGAATGGCGCAGGAGATCGTCACCGCGAATTCGCGGAACACGCGGCCCACGATGCCGCCCATGAGCAGCACAGGAATGAACACCGCAACCAGCGACAGGGTGATCGATATGATGGTGAAGCCGATTTCGCGCGAGCCTTTAAGTGCGGCTTCGAAGGGCTTCATTCCCTCTTCTATGTGGCGAACGATGTTCTCGAGCATCACGATCGCGTCGTCGACCACGAAGCCCACCGCCAGCGTGATGGCGAGCAGTGAGATATTGTTGATCGAATAACCGAAGAGATACATGAAGGCGCAGGTGCCCACGAGGGACACGGGCAGGGCGAGCGAGGGGATCATCGTCGCCGCGAAGGACTTCAGGAACAGGAAGATCACGAGCACGACGAGGATGATCGAAAGACCCAGCGTCTCCTTCACGTCGGCGACGGATTCGCGCACGGAGCGCGAGCGGTCATTGAGCACCGAAGCGGTGATCGAAGGGGGCAATTGCGCCTGATAGAGCGGCAGCTTTTCTCTGATCGAGTCCACGACCTGCACGGTGTTGGCGTCGGACTGGCGGAAAATCGCCAGCGCAATGCCGCGCTCGTCGCCCTTCCAGGCGGCGATCTGGTCGTTTTCGACGGCGTCATGGACCTTGGCGATTTCACTCAAGCGCACGGGCGCGCCGTTGCGCCATGCGACGACGATGGATTGGAAGTCCTCCGCCTTGGTCAGTTCTCCGGAAGCCTTGAGGGTGAGGTTCTTGTTTTCGCCGCGCAGTCTGCCCACAGGCGCGCTGGAGTTGGCTGCGACGACGGCGTTGCGCACATCGTTCAGGGTCAGTCCGCGGGCGGCGGCGGCGTCAGGATCGGCCTCGATGCGGACTGCGAATTTCTGCTGGCCGAAGATCAGCACCTGCGCGACGCCAGGGATCTGGGAGATCTGCTGGGCGAAGACCTGCTCGGCATAATCATTGGTGGTCGACAGCGGCATCGTTGGCGATGACAGCACCAGCACGAGCACGGGCGCGTCCGCGGGATTGACCTTGCGGAAGCTCGGGGGCGCAGGCAGTTCGGCCGGCAGGCGGCGCAGGGTCGCAGTGATCATGGACTGAACGTCGAGGGCGGCGCCGTCGATGTTGCGGTCAAGATCGAACTGCATGGTGATGTTCGACCCGCCATTGGTCGAACGCGAGGTCATCAGATTGATGCCGGGAATGGTGGCGAAGGCGCGCTCAAGCGGCGCAACCACCGAGGTCGCCATCGTCTCGGGATTGGCGCCGGGAAGGCCGGTCGTCACAGAGATCGTCGGAAAGTCCACGCGCGGAAGGGCGGAGACCGGCAGTTTCATGTAGCCGAAGACGCCGAAGACAATGAACGACAGCATCAACAGCGTCGTCATCACCGGGCGGCGGATGCAGAGTTCTGGCAATGACATCAGATCGCACCCTTCTTCTCGATGCTTTCCTTGCGGATGTCGACACGCGATCCGTCGATCAACAGCAACGCGCCGTCGCTGACCACGGTCTCGCCGCCCTTCAATCCATCAAGGATGATGTCGCGGCCATCCTGGAAGCGGCCCACGCTCACCTGACGGGAGCGAGCGATTCCGTTTTCGACCGTGAAAACGAAATTGCCGGCCTGGCCTGACTGTGTGGCCGTGCGCGGGATCGAGACTACGTCGGCGTCGGTGCGCAGGGTCACGCGCACGTTGCAGAGTTGGCCCGGCCACAAAATGTCGTCTGCGTTATCGAAGAGGGCGCGCACCATGATCGTGCCGGTGGCGACGTCGATCGTATTGTCGAGAACTGAGATCTTGCCCACCGCTGTGAGCTTGCCGCCTTGAGGCGTGGCGCGCACTTCGCCGCGGCCGGCCGCGATGGCCTCGCGCACGTCGGAGAGGGCGGTCTGGGGAATAGAGAAGGCCACATAGATCGGCGAGGTCTGGACGATGGTGGCGATGACGCCGGTGGCGGTGTTGTCGCCGGAGCGCACGATATTGCCGGCTTTGGCGCTGAACGTGCCGACGCGTCCGGTGATCGGGGCGACGAGCGTATACCAGCTGAGCTGCACTTTCTGGTTGTCCAGCAGGGCCTGGTCGGCCGCGAGAGACGCCTTGGTGGCGGCGACCTGCGTCTGTGCGTCGTCGGCCTTTGTCTGGGTGCCCGCGCCGCGTCCAAAGAGGTCGCTGCTGCGCACAGCGTCGCGCTGGGCCTGCTCGAGGGCGGCTTGATCCTTGGCGATGTTGGCTTCGGTCTGCTTGATCTGGGCCTCGATCTGGCGGGAATCGAGCTTCACCAGCACGTCGCCAGCCTTCACCTGGGCGCCGTCTCCGACGAAGATCTTCTCGATCTGCGCATCGATGCGGGTCTTGAGGGCGACGCTGGCCACCGGCTGCACGACGCCGACCGCGTCGAGGCGTACCGCCATCGGGCCACGCTGGACCGTATCGATATTGACGGGCACGGGCGGACGGGCGGCAATCGCGTTCGCGCGGGGGCCTGATGATGCTGGCGCTTCTTTAGGCGCGGGGTTGGATCCGCCGAGGGCGGAGCGCAGGGATGCGGTTCGATCGGTCCAGCCGGGGAAGGCGCTTTCGAATGTTGAGGGCCAGTATACGCCTGCAATCATGCCAGCCGCGGCGAGCGCGGCGAGCGACAGTCCTTTGGTCCTGGTCGACATCAATCTTCCCTCTCGTCAGGCCTGCGCCGAGGCCCGTTATTTCTTCTATAGAGCACCAAATGGGCAAACGCACGAATCGGCCCCCCGCCTCCTCTGGATGCGTCAGACCGGCCCGAGCCCATACGTAAGGTCTATGGTGTACGTGCGCGCGCAAAAAGCAAGATGCAACCCGCCCGCGAAAGGGGCGGTGGCTTAGATTTTGGACATTAACCTTGCTTTGGACGCCTGCCCGGCGCATGGCGCTGCCCAATTTGCGCGGCATTGACCTTCCGGGGCGGGGGCCTAGTTGAGGCTGAGGGAGGACGATTCCGACGCTGCATGTTGGCGGCGGTAGCAGAGGAAGCCCCAAATGAAGATCGCACAAGTGGCTCCGCTTTATGAGGCGGTGCCGCCTCGGCTCTACGGCGGAACGGAGCGTATCGTCTCCTTTCTGAGCGACGCTCTGGTCGATCTTGGCCATGAGGTCACGCTGTTTTCGAGCGCCGATGCGGTGACCAAGGCTAAGCTTGTGCCCGTGCGCGATCAGGCGATTCGGCTAGATCCGGACCCGCTTCGCAGCGATCTCGCCGCCCATCTGGTTCAGATCAGCGAGGTGCGGCGGCGTCTCGCCCAGTTCGATGTGATCCATTTCCATATCGATCTCCTGCATTTTCCCCTGTTCGAGGATGTCGCGGGGCGCACCGTGACGACGCTCCATGGCCGACAGGACCTGAAGGACCTTTCGGAGGCCTATAGTTGCTGGCCCGCCTATCCGCTGGTGTCGATTTCGGACAACCAGCGAAAGCCTCTGATGTTGGGGAATTGGATTGAGACCGTTTATCACGGGGCGCCTGCGGACCTTTTCACGCCGCCGGTCCGTCCCAGGGGCGACTATCTCGCATTCATCGGCCGGATGTCCCCGGAGAAGCGGCCGGACCGCGCCATCGCCATCGCTCGCCAGGCGGGGATGAAACTGCGCATCGCCGCCAAGGTTGATCAGGCCGACATGGCTTATTTTCGCCAGACGGTCGAGCCGCTGCTGGGGGCGCCAGACGTCGAGTTCATCGGTGAGATCGGCGACGCGGAGAAATCCGAATTCATCGGCCATGCAAAGGCGCTGCTCTTTCCGATCGATTGGCCTGAGCCTTTTGGTCTTGTGATGATCGAGGCCATGGCCTGTGGAACTCCGGTGATCGCCTGGAATTGTGGATCGGCCCCCGAGGTCGTCGACCATGGCGTGACCGGCTTTCTCGTCTCCAGCGAGAGTGAGGCGGTGGCTGCCGTCAAGGCTGCGGGAAGGCTTGATCGAACGTCGGTGCGGTCCGTCTTCGAAGCGCGTTTCTCCGCTTCGACCATGGCCCGCAACTATGTCGACATTTACCAGCGCCTTACGGCGGGAGGCCGGAAGGCGGATGTTTTGCGCGTTGTTTAGGGGAGCTGACCTTCCATGGAAGGCGAAAGCGCGACAGAAGACACAGAACATCTGACGCCCGGCTCCGCCGCGGGCGCGATCGAACTGGAAGAGACGACCCATGAGCCGCGCGTTCCCATGCGGCTCGTCGCCCTCAAGCACGGCGACACATTTATGGTCGCCGATTTCAATGGCGATGTGCTGGGGGAGGGAGACGGATTATTCCAAAATGACACGCGCCTGCTCTCGCGTTGGCGGCTGACGGTCGGGGGCAAGGCGCCTGTGCTGCTCAGCTCCTCGCTCAGTCAGGACAATGTGATCTTCACCTCCAACCTGACCAACCGGCCCCTGCCGCCGCTAGGGGCGCAGTCGTTGAAGGAAGGGGTCATCCATATTGAGCGCAAGCGGCTGATCAATGCTGATCGCGTATATGAGCGCATCACTTTCACCAATTTCGCCATGACCGCGACGGAAGTGCCTTTCGCGCTCGAATTCTGCGCGGATTTTCGCGACATGTTCGAGGTGCGCGGCATCAGCCGTCCGGCTCGCGGCATAATGCTTCCGGTGGAGATCAAGGCCTCGGATGTGAGGCTTTCCTACCGTGGTCTAGATGGCGTCGTGCGTGAGACGCACATCAGCTTTTCCGAGGAGCCTGCGGTTCTTACGGCCAATCGAGCGGCCTTTCAGCTCGCCTTGCCGCATAATGGGTCGCGCTGCGTCTATTTCGAAGTCGGCCCCCATCAGGAGACGCCAGATTGCGCCCGCTGGCGGGCTGCCGCCGCGCGGGGGCACTTCGGCATGCGCAGCCAGAGGCGACGTGGGGCGACGGTCCATTCGCGGGCGCGCATGTTCAATACCTGGATCGACAAATCGCGCGCCGATCTCGCCCTGCTCACCACCCAGCTGCCCACCGGGCCTTATCCCTATGCGGGCATTCCGTGGTTCTCGACCCCCTTCGGGCGCGACGCCATCATCACCGCCTTGCAGATGCTCTGGCTTGATCCTTCGCTGGCGCGCGGAGTGCTCAAATTCCTGTCGCGTCATCAGGCGCAGGATCATTCACCCTTCCGCGACGCCGCGCCGGGCAAGATTATGCATGAGACGCGGCGCGGCGAGATGGCCGCCCTGCAGGAATTGCCCTTCGGCCTCTATTACGGCGGCGTCGACACAACCCCGCTTTTCGTCATGCTGGCAGGCGCCTATGCGGAGCGCACGGGCGATCTTTCCTTCATCGACGAAATCTGGCCGACGCTGGAGCGCGCCACCGCCTGGATCGAAAAAGAAGGCGATTCTGATGGCGACGGCCTGATCGATTACCTGCGCGGCGCGGAGACGGGGCTCGCCAATCAGGGGTGGAAGGACAGCAACGACTCCGTGTTTCATGCTGACGGAAGCGATCCAAAAGGAAGCATCGCCCTCGTCGAGGTGCAGGGCTATTGCTACGCGGCGCTCATCGCCATGGCCACCATAGCCGAGCGGCGCAACCAGTTCGAACAGGCGGCCCGCTGGCAGCGCGCGGCCGAGCGGCTGCGGGGGCTGGTGGAGGAGCGCTTCTGGCTCGAAGACAAGAATTTCTACGCCCTTGCGGTGGACGGATCAGGCCGCCCCTGCGCGGTGCGATCCTCCAACCCGGGGCACCTTCTTTATACGGGCCTGCCAAGCGCCCATCGCGCGCGGCATATCATCAACCAATTGCAGGAGCCGGATTTCGCGTCGGGCTGGGGCATCCGCACGCTCGCTGTGGGCGAGGCGCGCTACAATCCGATGTCCTATCACAATGGCTCCGTTTGGCCCCATGACAGCGCGCTCTGCGTGGCCGGCATGGCGCGTTATGGCGAACGGGCGGCCGTGGTTCGGATGATGGGCGACATGTTCGATACGGCTGTGCGTTTTGACATGCGCCTGCCCGAACTCTTCTGCGGTTTCCAGCGTGGTGCAGGCGAGGGGCCGGTCGCCTATCCGGTCGCCTGCCTGCCGCAGGCATGGGCCTCGGGCTCAGTCTTCATGCTGTTGCAGTCGTGCCTCGGGCTGCGGATCGACGGCTACCGAGGCGCAGTCCATATCAATCGCGCGCGCCTGCCACCCGATGTGGATGAACTCGTGATCAAGGGGCTTCTCGTCGGTCATCGCCAGATCGACCTCACCTTCCATCGCGTGGGAAATGGCGTGGTGGCCTATTCCGACGATTTCTTCGACGGTTCGATCCCGGTGCTGCAGCACGCCTAAGAATGTGCGTTGCCTCGCAAATCCCCTCCCCCTTGTGGGGAGGGGTGGGGGTCGTGAGGCCTTAGCAGGTGAACATCCTTTGCAACCGCACTCGCGATCAGCATGCGCAGACCCCCACCCCGTCCGCTGGCGCGGCCGACCCTCCCCTCAAAGGGGAGGGTAATCAACGGAGGCGCCGTCCCATGAAGGCCGCGACGGCCAGCCACAGCCAGCCCGCGATCAGGATCATCCCGCCCGTCGGGGCGGCCATGCGCCAGAGGGTCTCGCCGCTGATGGCGCGCATGGAAATGTCGCCCGAGAAGAGAACAGCGCCGATCACCAGCAGGCTGGCCGCCTGCAAAAGACCCCGCCGCGTCTGCGCGCTAGCGCAAAGGCCTGCGACGGCGGCTGCGTGAATCATCAGGAAAGTCGCTGCGGTCACGAGATTGGCGCCGCCATCCGCATGGGCGGCGTAGGCCGAGAGCGCGACGCCGGCCGCGCCCATGAGGCCTGCGAGGCTGAGAAGGAGGGCCGACCAGATCGCCATCAGGGCTGCTCCTCCTGCTTGCCGCCTTCCATCCATTTGATCAGCGGCAGCATGGGCAGCACCCAGGCCATGCCCACCAGCACATAATAGAGCCCGCGCAGTAGGTCGGGCGCCTCCTGTACTGGGCGAGACTGGGCGATCGCCATGGCGATGAGGGCGTAGACCATCACGAAAGCGACCATGACGACGGAGCCGATGAGTTTGCGTTGGCGGATGCGCAAGGGGCTCTCCTGATCGTGTGTGGGGTGCGACAGAGCGTCTGTGGACCCGGAATGACAAGAGGCTTATGTCTCGCCCCAACGTTTGGATCAACCAGAGCTTTCGCAACCCATGACCGACGCCGCCCCCGCCGCCAGCGATCCCCTGCGCCCCGTCCGCCTCTGGCTCTGGAGTGTGGCGGGCTTGATCTTCGCCATGGTCATCGTCGGCGGGGCGACCCGGCTGACCGAGAGCGGCCTGTCGATCACCGAATGGAAGCCGATCCTTGGCGTGATCCCGCCGCTCACCCACGACGCCTGGCTGGCGGAATTCGAGAAATACAAGCAGATTCCGCAATATGCGCAGCTCTTCCCCACGATGACGCTGGGCGAGTTTCAGGTGATCTATTTCTGGGAATGGGGCCACCGGCTGCTCGGCCGGGTGATCGGCCTCGCCTTCGCCCTTCCGCTGGCCTTCTTCTGGTGGCGCGGGATGCTAACGCGCGGCCTCAAGTGGCGTCTGACGGGCCTGCTGGCGCTGGGCGGGCTGCAGGGCGCCGTCGGCTGGTGGATGGTGACCTCGGGTCTCTCGAAGCGGGTCGAGGTCGCGCCCGAGCGGCTCGCCGTGCATCTGTTGCTGGCCTCGATCACTTTCGCCGCCATCATCTGGATCGCCACGGGGCTGAAGCCTAAGGCGGCCGAAGCTTCAAAGGGCCTCAAGGGCTGGGCCTATGGCATGTTCGTGCTGGTCTTGGCGCAGATCTGCCTTGGCGCGCTGGTCGCCGGATCGCGGGCGGGGCTCACTTATAACGACTGGCCCTTCATGGCGGGACATCTCGTGCCCCCCATGGAGAATCTGTCGCGGCTAGACCCGTGGTGGCTGAACTTTCTTGAAAACATCACCCTGATCCAGTTCCAGCATCGGCTGGCCGCCTATGCGCTGCTGGCGCTGGCGCTCTGGCACATGGCCCGCGCCCGGCGTTTGGCGCCCGGCTCGAAAGCCGCGCGCCGCGCCACTGCGCTTGCGGGGCTTGTGGGGACGCAGGCCGTTATCGGCGTCGTGACCCTGATGCTCGTCGTGCCGATCTGGGCCGGGCTGCTGCATCAGGCCTTCGCCATGGTGGTTCTTGCCATGGCCGCCGCGCACGCGCGCCGCTTGAGCTGACCATTCGGACAATTCGCTGAACGGTCAGGTCTTCAGGCTCCGCTTGATCCTGATCAATGAAGCCTGCCGCTCGCCAGCGCACCTATGGGCCAAGCCTGAAGGCATGGTTTGCAGGAGTCGCGGCGATGGATGATCTCAGACACATTCCCGGAACGCCCGTATTTCAGGGGGAGGAAGCCAAGCGCGGCTACGCCCTCAACAAGATGTGTTTCTCCTTCAACGAAGCGGCGAACCGCAAGGCCTTCCTCGCCGACGAGGAGGGCTACATGGAACGCTATAAGCTCAATGAGGAGCAGCGCGCCGCGATCCGCTCGCGCAATGTCCTGCAGCTCATCGCCGCCGGCGGCAATGTCTATTACCTCGCGAAATTCGCGGGGATCTTCGGCCTCAATGTGCAGGACATCGGCGCGCAGCAGACCGGCATGACCATTGAAGCCTTCAAAGCCTTTCTCGCATCGCAGGGAACCTGAACCATGGCCCGCATCATCGGTGGTTTGACGACCTCTCACGTTCCTTCAATCGGCGGCGCCATCGCGCGCGACGAACAGCAGACGCCTTACTGGAAGCCGCTGTTCGACGCCTTCGTTCCCGTCCATGCGTGGCTTGAGGAAATGAAGCCTGACGTCGCGATTGTGATTTACAACGATCACGGCCTCAACTTCTTCCTCGACAAGATGCCGACCTTCGCAGTGGGCGCAGCCGCTTCTTATGACAATGCAGATGAAGGCTGGGGCATTCCCGTGCTGCCGTCTTTCGAGGGCGATCCCGACCTGTCGTGGCATATGATCGATCGGCTTGTGGCTGACGAGTTCGACATCACCATGTGTCAGGAGTTTCTGGTCGACCACGCCTTCACGCTGCCGATCAAACTCATGTATCCGAACGCGGGGCCGACATGGCCGCTGCGCACCATTCCCGTGACGATCAATTCCGTTCAGCATCCGTTGCCGAGCGCTGCGCGTTGCTGGAAGCTGGGGCAGGCGATTGGCCGTGCGATCGAGTCTTATCCGAAGGACCTCAAGGTCGTGGTGCTTGGCACGGGCGGTCTGTCGCATCAGCTTGATGGAGCGCGCGCAGGCTTCATCAACAAGGATTTCGATTTGCTCTGCATGGAGAAGATCGTTTCTGACCCTGTCGCCCTGACGAAATATTCAAACCGCCAGATTATTGAGTTGGCTGGTTCGCAGGGCGTGGAGTTGATGACCTGGATCACCATGCGCGGCGCTCTTCAGGGCAAGGTCTCGACGGTGACGAGCACCTATCATGCGCCGATTTCGAACACAGGCGGCGCCGTGATGCTGCTGGCGAATGAGCCTGCCGAAATGGCCGCCGCAGCGGAATGATCGAACTTCCTCGAAAGGTTCGCCGACCCGCCCCCGAAAGGGGGGCGGGTCGATGCTTTTCGTCAGTGCTTTTCGCTATTGCGGACGCTGGCGGTGGAGAGATCAGCATAGATCAGGACCACGGCGAAGAAGCCGAAGGCGCCAAGGACCATGTTGAGAAACATTTGCTCTGAACCAGTCATGGATTTCCCCATAGATAGACGCTGCAGACATGTCAGGGGGTAGAGCGCCTCGCCTTGATCTGCATCAATGGGGCTGGCGACAGTTAGCCATTTCATAACATTTCAAGGTTTAGATGGCGGCGGCTGGAGCAGCGCCGCGCGATGAAAATTCTCTTTGTTCATCAGAACTATCCCGGACAATTTCTGCATATCGCTCCGGTCATGGCGCAGCGGGGCCATCATGTCGTCGCGCTCACCGCTGCGAAGAACCCACGCACCATCACCGTCGACAATGCTCGCTATCAGTATTCTGGGAGCAGCATCAACAGTCAGAACTTTGGCATATCCACACATTACGCCGAACGTGCGACGCGCGGCATGGATGCGGCGCGCGCTGCGGCGAAATTGAAGGAGGCTGGTTTTTCGCCAGACGTCATCTTCAGTCATATCGGCTGGGGCGAGGGGCTTTTCCTGAAGGAGGTCTGGCCCGACGCGAAGAAGGTCGTTTACGCGGAGTTCTTCTACGCCCCGCGCGGACGCGACACGAACTTCGATCATGAATTTCCAAATGACTCCCTGAGAAGTGCGGCATGGATCAGGGCGCGCACGGGCGCGATGCTGCTTGATCTCAATGACGCTGATCACGCGGTGGCGCCTACAAGGTGGCAGGCCTCGACCTTGCCCGACTATCATCAGCATTTGATGAAAGTCATTCATGAGGGCGTGCGCACGGATCTCGTAAAACCTGATCCTTCGGCTTCATTCACGCTTCCTCAAAAGAACATCACGCTGAAGGCCGGCGATGAAGTGCTGACTTATGTTGGCCGCAACCTTGAGCCTTATCGCGGCTATCATATCCTGATGCGCAGCCTTCCTAAGATTTTGCAGGAACGTCCGAACGCGCAGGTCGTCATCGTTGGCGGCGACTCTCTGAGCTATGGCGCGCGGGCGCCGGAAGGCAAGAGCTGGAAGGAAGTGTTCCTGAATGAAGTGTCAGACCGCATCGATCATAATCGCGTGCATTTCGTGGGAATGCTCGATTATCAACGCTTCATGTCGCTGCTTCAGATCAGCCGCGTCCACGCCTATCTGACCTATCCCTTCGTGCTCTCATGGTCGATGCTCGAAGCCATGAGCGCGGGCGCGCTGGTGGTCGGCTCGAACACGCCTCCGGTTGCGGAGGTCATCAATCACGGGAAGAACGGCCTGCTTGTCGATTTCTTCGATTTGCCCGGGTGGTCCAATGCGATCATCGACGCGCTTGCGCGGCCAGAGCATTATTTGGGGATGAGGGCGGCCGCACGACAGACGGCGATTGAGCGGTATGACCAGCAGAAAATCTGCGTGCCGCAGATGTTGGGGTTCCTCGAAGGGCTGGTTTGAAATTATTTTAAGTAATGCTTGCAGCTTCTCTCCCCCTTGTGGGGAGAGACTAGAGAGTGGGGGTCGTGAGGCCTCGGGCGTTAGCGCCTTTGCACAATGCGCCAACGATCAGCGCCTCACGACCCCCACCCCGTCACGCCATGCGTGCCGACCCTCCCCACAAGGGGGAGGGTGATTAAACTCACATACCCTTGCGCAGGGCCTGATCGAGATCAGCGATGATGTCGGCGCTGTCTTCGATGCCGATGGACAGGCGCACCACGTCCGGACCCGCGCCCGCAACGACCTTCTGCTCGTCGGAGAGCTGACGGTGGGTGGTCGAGGCCGGGTGGATGACCAGCGAGCGGGTGTCGCCGACATTGGCGAGATGCGA
>CANGOK010000027.1 GCA_947455285.1 Beijerinckiaceae bacterium
AGGGCGAGCGCGGTCACGGCGCTGAAGGCGAGCGCAAGGGCGATCATGCGTAGCAAGTTCGCCGGGGGCATGCGCTGCATGAGCGGATCGCCGAGGACCCAGGTGGTGAGCTCCATTTCATTCTCGACCGGCCAGCTCGATCCGCGTGACCACATGATGAGCAGCACCGCGCCCGCCATGAGCAAGGCGAAAATGAAGAGGGATAGGCCGAGGGCGAGCGTCATGAGCGGAACAGCCTTGAATATTGGGTTTCGTGGCGCATGGCTGCGATGTCGGATCGCATGGCGACTGAACCAAGGTCATCTATCGTGGCGCTCGTCGCCTGTTGCGCAAGGGCGCGGAGCGCTGGCGCGAGGCGCGCGATGATCCTTTGCCCGTCGGTCTGGCCTACCGGGCCAAGCCGCACGGCCGCGGACACGAGATTGCCTGCGAAGGCGACGAGATAGGCTTCAAGAAGCGCGGGAAGTCCCACGCCATGGCCAGCGGCCGCTGCGGACACGGCTATGGGGTAGGCCACGGTCTCGGCGCTCTTCGCCAATCGCTCGACTTCCTCGCAGGGCCATGAAGCCTGAATGGCGGTGATGAAGGCGCCGCCTTGAGCGGATGTCTCAAGATGACGCTCGGCGGATGGCGCGAGCGCCAGCGCGAGATCATTGATCTCGGCGAGCGCCGCATCATCGCGCGCACGTGCTGCGCGCCAGGCGCAGGCCACGAGCACAGCGTCTGTCCGCAGCGAACCGAAACGAACGAGATCATCGAGCCAGGCTTGCAGCGTGGCTGCGTCGGTGATGTCGCCCTCCTCCACCGCCGATTCCAGCCCATGGCTATAAGCGAAAGCGCCGACGGGGAAGGCGGGCGACAGCCAGATCAGCAGCGGCAGGCCAGAGCCAACCCCCGCGCCCGCGCTGTCAATCATGAGAATGTCCGTGGCCGCCATGGCCATGGTGGGCGTGGTCATGATGCCCATGGCCCTCGTGGGAATGGTCATGGCCGCAGGAGTCGTGGTCCGCGTGATCGTGACCCTTGTGTTCGTGGTCGTGGTGGTTATGCCCGTGATGATCGTGTCCGCAGCCCGGGCCGTGGACATGGGCGGCCTTCGGCGCCGGCGTGGGCTCGGGATCCTCGGACGCATAGGCGCCGCCTTCGGGCTCGAAGGGTCCTTCGATGAGGGCGATCTTGCCGCCAAGCTTGCGCGCCATCTCCTCGATCACGGGATCGCGGCGGATGCGGATGCGGTTGGCGAGGATCTGCACGGGCAGGTGACGATTGCCCAGATGCCAGGCCATGCGTGCGAGGTCGCGCGGTTCGCCAATCCGGATTTCCGCCAGCGGTTCGGGCGCGGCCACCACTTCAACCAGACGTCCGTCTTCGAGCACCAGCGCATCGCCATGGCGCAGAACGATGGCTTCGGGCAGATCGAGCAGGAATTCGAGCCCGTGAATGCCCGTCATCGTGGTGCGGCGGCGGTGGCGCTCTTCAAAATCGAGAACGACAGTGTCGGCGGGCTTCGCCTGCCAGGCGCCTCGGGCGCTGATGAAATTGGCGCGGATCATGGGAGTCTCTCTCAAGCGAGCATGTCGATCTTGGCGGGGGTGATGGCTTCTATCCGGGGCATTTCGGCCACGCTTTGCGCCATGGCGCGCAGGAAGTCCTGCGTATGGGCGCTTTGCAGATGGGCGCGGTTGTCCTCATGGGCCTTCCAGCGTTCCAGAATGACGAAACTGTTCGTCTCCGTGGCGCTTTCATAGACGTCATAAGCGATATTGCCGGCTTCCTTGCGCGAGGCCTCAACGCAGATCGCCGCCGCACCCAGAAACGCATCGCGCATTTCTGGCCGGATTTTCGCGCGGGCGATGACGACGATCATGAAGCCTCCGGATCGAGGCCCCCTTCTAGAACAGGAAATACCTCTGCGCCATGGGTAGCACATCGACGGGTTCGCAGACCAGAAGCGCGCCATCGGCGGTGACCGCATAGGTCTCGGGGTCGACATGGATCACGGGGGTCGCGCCATTGTGGATCATGCTCTTCTTCGAGATATGCCCGCGCGTGTTCTGCACGGCCACCATGGGCTTGGTGACGCGTAGCGCGCTCGCAAGGCCCCGGTCGAGCGACAATTGGCTCACGAAGGTGAGCGAATTTGTCGCCACGGAGGAGCCATAGGAGCCGAACATCGGCCGATAATGGACCGGCTGGGGCGTGGGGATGGAGGCGTTGGGGTCGCCCATGGCCGCCGCCGCGATCACGCCGCCCTTGATGATGAGATCGGGCTTTACGCCAAAGAAGGCGGGCGTCCAGAGGACGAGATCGGCGAGCTTGCCGGGCTCGATGGAGCCGATGTGCCGCGACACGCCATGGGCCACGGCGGGGTTGATCGTATATTTCGCGACATAACGTTTGGCGCGCGCATTGTCGTTGTCGCCCGTCTCTTCGGGCAGGCGTCCGCGCTGGCGCTTCATCTTGTCGGCGGTCTGCCATGTGCGGA
Organism: Beijerinckiaceae bacterium; assembly: GCA_947455285.1. Taxonomy (GTDB): domain Bacteria; phylum Pseudomonadota; class Alphaproteobacteria; order Rhizobiales; family Beijerinckiaceae; genus Terripilifer. Next base: position 2,486 of record CANGOK010000027.1, read on the forward strand.
TGATGACTTCGCCCACGCGGCCCATGGCCTGCGAGTCCGAACTCATCATCGAGAGCGCGCCAAGATCGTGCAGAATGTCTTCGGCGGCGATGGTCTCTTTGCGGATGCGGCTTTCGGCGAAGGCGAGGTCTTCGGGGATCGACGGGTCGAGGTGATGGCAGACCATCAACATGTCGAGATGTTCGTCGAGCGTGTTGCGCGTGAAGGGCCGCGTGGGATTGGTGGAGGAGGGCAGCACATTCTCCAACCCCGCCACGCTGATGATGTCAGGCGCGTGGCCGCCGCCCGCGCCCTCGGTATGGAAGGCGTGGATGGTGCGGCCCTTGAAAGCCTTGATCGTGTCTTCGACGAAGCCGGATTCGTTCAGCGTGTCGGTGTGGATCATGACCTGAATGTCATGATCGTCGGCGACCGACAGGCAGCAATCGATGGCGGCAGGCGTCGTGCCCCAGTCCTCATGCAGCTTGAGCGCGCAGGCGCCGCCCTCGATCTGCTCCACAAGGCCGCGCGGCGTGGCGGCGTTGCCCTTGCCGGCGAAGCCAAGGTTCATCGGGAAAGAATCCGCCGCCTCGATCATGCGCGCGAGATGCCAAGGCCCGGGCGTGCAGGTGGTGGCGAAAGTGCCCGTCGCAGGCCCCGTGCCGCCGCCCAGCATGGAGGTCACGCCCGACATCAGGGCTTCCTCGATCTGCTGCGGGCAGATGAAATGGATATGCGTGTCGAAGCCGCCTGCGGTGAGGATCTTGCCTTCGCCAGCGATGATCTCGGTGCCGGGGCCGATGAGAATGTCGACGCCGGGCTGAATTTCGGGATTGCCCGCCTTGCCGATCTTCGCGATGCGCCCGTCGCGCAGGCCGACGTCAGCCTTCACGATGCCCCAGTGGTCGAGCACGACGACATTGGTGATGACGGTGTCCATGGCGCCATCGGCGCGCGTCGCCTGCGATTGGCCCATGCCATCTCGGATGACCTTGCCTCCGCCGAATTTCACCTCTTCGCCGTAGATAGTGAAATCCTTCTCGATCTCGATATAGAGCGAGGTGTCGGCGAGGCGCACCTTGTCGCCCTTGGTCGGGCCGAACATATCCGCATAGGCGGAGCGGGAAAGTTTCGTGGTCATATCTTTCTCCCGCTCAGAGCTTGCCCATGACTTCCTGACGGAAGCCGAAGACTTCACGCCGTCCGCCAAGCGCCACAAGCCGCACCTCGCGGGTCTGGCCGGGCTCGAAACGCACGGCTGTTCCTGCGGCGATGTCGAGGCGCATGCCGCGCGCGGCCGCGCGGTCGAAGGACAGGGCCGGATTGGTTTCGAAGAAATGGTAATGCGAGCCGACCTGAATCGGCCTGTCGCCGGTGTTGGCGACTGTGAGCGTCACAGTTGGGCGACCCTCGTTCATGGTGATCTCGCCCTCAGGCGTGATCACTTCGCCGGGCGTATCGTGGGAAGCTGCGCCGCGAATGGGATGGTGCACGGTGACGAGCTTGGTGCCATCGGGGAAGGTCGCCTCGATCTGGATGTCGTGGATCATGTCGGCGACGCCATCCATCACCTGATCGGCGCTCACCACATGGGCGCCGGCTTCCATCAATTCGGCCACGCTGCGTCCATCGCGCGCGCCTTCCACCACGAAATCGGTGATGAGGGCCACGGCTTCGGGATGGTTGAGCTTGACGCCGCGCTCTAGCCTGCGACGCGCCACCATGGCCGCCATGGCGATCAGCAGCTTGTCCTTTTCACGAGGGGTCAAATTCATCGATGCACCCGGATCATTGCCAGACGCGTGGCGCATCGCGCCCGCGGAAAGATTGAAGCAAGGAAGTAATAGCAGCCCGCACCTTCTCGGGCGAGGGCGACAGAAGGCGAACCAGCGCCATTCCATTCCATGCGCTTGCGCCCCATTCGCACGGCGCATTGGCGAGGCTGGCGCGGATCTCGCCGAGCCGCGCTTGAGCATCGGGCGCCACATGCAGAAAGACCGCGCTGGCTCTCGCGCCGGCGCCCACCGCAGGGCGATCAAGCACGCCAGTCATGTCGGCATCGATGCGCATGTCCTCGGCGAAGATGAGACGCCTGTTGCGGCGAATGCGCCAGCGGTCGCGGAATGAGCCGGCAAGTTCCGTTTCACCCATGGCCATCCGGCCGAAGACGACGCTTTCGAGCAGGGTGAGGCTGCTCGTTTCTTCCAGATCCATGTCGAGGCGCCGTTGCAGGCGCGCGCCATCAAAAAGAATGGTCTCCTGCGGCAGCCACTCGACTGCTGCGCCCGCGCCGATGCGAAGAGCCACATCGATTTGCGCGGGGTCGGATTGCGCCCGGTAGATTTTCTCGGCCGATTGCGTGGTCAGCGTGAGATGCGCATCTGGTCCGATGTCAAAATCGTAAGAAGCCTTATCTCCGCCTGCGACCCCGCCGCCCGTATTGATGAGCACGCCCTCGCAGCCCTGCGAAACGCGCGGGCAACGCAGGCGCAGGCCGCCTGTTTCGAACACATTCATCGCAGAGGTTCGCCCGCCAACGCACTGGAAGTCCGCACGCAATTCTCCGACCGCGCGGACATAGGAGGGAACGTGGGCGGTAACATGGTTCAAGGTCACACCGACATGTAGCTGCGCATTTCGGATTCCACCACTGAGTTCTTGTCGCCCGCGAGCACGACCGCGCCACGATCCATCACGACGAAATCATCGCCAAGATCCCTCGCGAAATCGAAATATTGCTCCACAAGCACGATCGCCATATCGCCCTTGGCGCGCAGATAATCAATAGCCCTGCCTATGTCCTTGATGATGGAGGGCTGGATGCCTTCGGTCGGCTCATCGAGGACCAGAAGTTTGGGCCTTGTGACAAGCGCGCGGCCGATGGCGAGCTGCTGTTGCTGGCCGCCAGAAAGATCGCCGCCGCGCCGCCACAGCATGTCTTTGAGCACGGGGAAGAGTTCGAAGATCTCATCGGGCACGAACCGTTGCGAACGCGGCACCGGGGCGTAGCCTGTCTCAAGATTTTCGCGCACCGAAAGCAGGGGGAAGATTTCGCGGCCCTGCGGCACATAGGCGACGCCGCGGCGCGCGCGCTGGTGGGGGGCGAGTTTGGAGACGTCTTCGCCGCCCCACATGATGCGGCCCGATGCGATGCCCTGATGGCCGATGATGGCGCGCATGAGCGAAGTCTTGCCGACGCCGTTGCGGCCGAGCACGCAGGTCACGCGTCCGGGCTTGGCCTCAAAGCTGACGGAGCGCAGGGCCTGCGCGGCGCCATAGAAAAGATCGATGGATTCAACCGCCAGCATGTCAACGCCCCAGATAGACTTCAATGACGCGCGGATCAGCGCTCACCACATCAAGCGGCCCTTCGGCAAGGACCGCTCCCTCATGCAGAACCGTGACCTTCACGCCGAGATCGCGTACGAAGGTCATGTCGTGCTCGACCACCACGACCGAATGGTCCTTCGCGATTTCGCGCAGAAGTTCGGCGGTCTGCGCCGTCTCGGCGTCGGTCATGCCGGCGACAGGCTCATCGACGAGCAGGAGCTTTGGGTCCTGCGCGAGCAACATGCCGATTTCGAGCCACTGCTTCTGCCCGTGGGAGAGGTCAGCCGCCATGCGCGCGCGGTGATCCGTCAGACGCGTCGTCGCAAGAATGCGGTCGATGCGTTCGGATTGATCGGCTGCCGCCTTGCCGAAAAGGGTCGAAAAAGCGCCGCGCGGGGCCTTCAGCGCGAGGAGGATATTGTCTTCGACGGTATGGCTTTCGAAGACGGTGGGCTTCTGGAACTTGCGGCCGACGCCAAGCTCCGCGATGGAAGGCTCGTCGAGCTTCGTCAGCTCGTGCAAACCGCCGAAATAGACTTCGCCTTCATCAGGGCGCGTCTTGCCGGTGATGACGTCCATCATCGTAGTCTTGCCGGCGCCGTTGGGGCCGATGATGGCGCGCATTTCGCCGGGCTCCAACGTCAGCGAGAGGCCGCGCAGGGCCTTGTAGCCGTCGAAGCTGACGCAGACGCCGTCGAGATAAAGCACGGATGAGGTGAGGGCGGGGTTGTCCTTGGCGAGGCTCATGGGATCACTCCGCGGGGGTTGCGTGCGGGCTGGCCTGCGGCGGATTGCGACGCGGCCAGATGGTGATTTCGTTCAGCGTGCCGACGATGCCCTTGGGCAGGAAGAGCGTCACGAGAATGAAGAGCAGGCCGAGCGCAAAGAGCCAGAGTTCGGGCAGCGCGCCGGTGAACCAGGTCTTGGCGAAATTGACCAGCACCGCGCCCAGCGCTGCGCCCACCAAAGTGCCGCGTCCGCCCACCGCCACCCAGATGACGGCTTCGATGGAGTTGGCGGGGGAGAATTCGCTGGGGTTGATGATGCCGACCTGAGGCACATAAAGCGCGCCAGCGACGCCCGCCATCATGGCTGACAGCGTGAAGACGACGAGCTTGTAGGTCTCGACCCGGTAGCCGATGAAGCGCGTGCGCGATTCGGCGTCGCGAATGGCGATGAGCACCTTGCCGAATTTCGAGACCGTCACCGCGCGGGCGATGAGATAGCCGACGCCAAGCGCAATGGCGGAAATCGAGAAGAGCGCCGCGCGCATGCCATCGGACTGTATGTTGAAGCCGAGCAGATCCTTGAAATCGGTCAGGCCATTGTTGCCGCCAAAGCCCATGTCATTGCGGAAGAAGGCCAGCAGCAGGGCGTAGGTCATGGCCTGCGTGATGATGGAGAGGTAGACGCCTGTCACGCGCGAGCGGAAGGCGAACCAGCCAAAGCAGAAGGCGAGAACGCCGGGGACTAGCAACACCATCAGCATGGCGTAGGAGAATGAGTTGAAGCCCCACCAGGTGATCGGCAGCTCCTTCCAGTTCAGGAACACCATGAAGTCCGGCAGGATGGGATTGGCGTAGACGCCGCGCGGGCCGATCTGACGCATCAGATACATGCCCATGGCGTAACCGCCGAGCGAGAAGAACGCGCCATGGCCAAGCGAGAGGATGCCGCAATAGCCCCACACGAGGTCAAGCGACAGGGCGAGCAGCGCGAAGCATAGATACTTGCCAAAGAGCGCCACGAGATAGGCTGGCATGTGAAGGGCTGAGCCAGCAGGCGTCGCCAGAGAAAGCAATGGAACCAGCGTGGCGGCGCCGGCGAGGACGGCTAGGAAGACGCGGCCTCTTTTGTCGAGAAATGACGTTTGCATCTCAGGCCTCCACCGAACGGCCCTTGAGGGCGAAGAGCCCGCGCGGGCGTTTCTGGATGAACAGGATGATGAAGACGAGCAGGAGGATCTTGCCGAGCACGGCGCCTGCGATGGGCTCGAGGAACTTGTTGGCGACGCCAAGCGACAGTGCGGCGACCAAGGTGCCCCAGAGATTGCCGACGCCGCCGAACACCACAACCATGAAGCTGTCGATGATGTAGCTCTGGCCAAGGTTGGGCGACACATTGTCGATCTGCGACAGCGCGACGCCAGCGATGCCCGCGATGCCGGACCCAAGACCGAAGGCCAGCGCATCAACCCGGTTGGTGTCGACGCCCATGGCCGAGGCCATGCGGCGGTTTTGCGTCACCGCGCGCATGCGAAGGCCGAAGGGTGTCAGGCGCAGCAACGCCAGAAGCCCGACGAAAACGGTGATGGCGAACACGATGATCCACATGCGCCCGGACGTGATGGCGAGGGGACCAAAATCGAAGGCGCCGGACATGAAGGCGGGCGCTCCCACTTCGCGATTATTCGCGCCGAACATGCTGCGCACCGCCTGCTGGAGCATGAGCGACAGGCCGAAGGTGGCGAGCAGGGTTTCGAGCGGGCGGCCATAGAGGAAGCGGATGATGCAGCGCTCAATGATCACCCCGATGAAGCCTGTAAAGACGAAGGCGAGGGGAATGGCGATGAAGAGCGAATAGTCGAAGAGCGCCGGGTTATGGCTGCGGATCCATTCCTGCACCACGAAGGTCGTGTAGGCTCCGAGCATGACCATTTCGCCATGCGCCATGTTGATGACGCCCATGACGCCGAATGTGATTGCGAGGCCAATGGCGGCGAGCAGAAGCACGGAGCCGAGCGACAGGCCGTACCAGATGTTCTGCACATGGGCCCAGAGGGCGAGCCGCGACTGGATGGCGCGCGCGCCATCTTCCGCGGAGCTTTTCACGCGCCCATCGTTTGCAGCTGCGATGGTGGACAGCAGCGAGGCCGCATCCTGATCGCCGCGCTCCTTGATGACATCGAGCGCCTCAAGGCGGTTGAGTTCGTCCTGGCTTTTGTCCGAGGCTATGACGGCGGCGCGCGCCTGCTCGAATGCACGGCGCACCTTCGTATCTTTTTCGGCTTTGAGGGCGGTTTCAACTGCGGGCAACGAAGCAGGATCGCGAGATTTGAAAACAGACTCTGCGCCGCTGAGGCGCTTTGCAGGATCAGGCGACATAAGGCTGAGCGCGCCCTGTGCGGCCTGCATCGCGCCGCGAACCGAATTGTTCAGCCGCACCTTCCTCAGTCGCGCCTGCGCAACGCCTTCGGCCTTGGCGCCGGTTCTAGCGGCGATCAGCTCGCCAGCCGCATTGGTGAAGTAAATGCTTTTGCTGGCGGGATCGAAATAGAGCTGGTTTGCGCCAAGGGCGTCCAGCATCGCCGGGCCTGTCGCAAGGCCAGAGGCGGCGAGGTCCTGAATGGCTTTTTCCGTATCGGGGAAACGGTCGGTGGCGAATTTCGCCAGCACGTCGTCACCAGCGTCCGCGCGGACAGTCGCAGGCGCAAGCGCGGCTCCAAGCAGCCCGACCGCCAGGGTAGCGGTGAAGGCTTTGCGGGTAAGCCCTGCCATTGCGCGGCCCAAGGCTGCGCCAATTGAGCGCGTCATCCTCATTTTCTTGATCCTTTGGCGGGGCGGCTCGCGCCTTGCTCGCGTTCAGTCGGCGAACATCGCTATTAGGTCGTGTGTGGCGGGCGTCATGATCATGTTGAGGCCGTACAGCGTCGCCACGAGAATGGCGCAGCCCGTGAGGGAAGCCAGCGCCTCGATGAGGCCTTTGCGAGGTTCGAAACCTTTTGACATGACGCACGCTCCTTCTGGAGAGACGGGAGGCGCGGATTGCGCCTCCCGAGAGCTTGTTCGATCAGTTCAGATCAGGACTTGCCGCCGCACTTGCCGGTCTTCACATTGAAGTTGCCGCATGCGAGAGGCTTGCGCCAATCGGAGATCAAGTCCTTGGAGCCTTCGAGATAGGGCGACCATTCCTGCGCCACGACCGTGCCCGAAGTCTGCCAGACGGTGTTGATCTGGCCGTCCGCCTGGATTTCGCCGATCAGCACGGGTTTCGTGATGTGGTGGTTCGGCATCATCGCGGAATAGCCGCCGGTCAGGTTCGGAACGGAGACGCCGACCATTGCGTCGATGACCGCATCGGTGTCGGTGGTGCCGGCCTTTTCAAGGGCCTTGATCCACATGTTGAAGCCGATCACATGCGCTTCCATCGGATCGTTGGTCACGCGCTTCGGATTCTTGGTGAAGGCCTTCCATTGCGCGATGAATTCCTTGTTGGCGGTATCGTCGATCGACTGGAAGTAGTTCCAGGCGGCGAGATGGCCGACGAGGGGCTTGGTGTCGAGGCCCGCGAGTTCTTCCTCGCCAACCGAGAAGGCTACCACGGGAATGTCGGTGGCCTTGAGGCCTGCGTTGCCGAGCTCCTTATAGAAGGGCACGTTCGCGTCGCCATTGATGGTCGACACCACGGCGGTCTTCTTGCCGGCGGAACCGAACTTCTTGATGTCGGTCACGATCGTCTGCCAATCGGAATGGCCGAAGGGCGTATAGTTGATCATGATGTCTTCGGTCTTGACGCCCTTGGACTTCAGATAGGCTTCTAGGATCTTGTTGGTCGTGCGCGGATAGACATAGTCGGTGCCCGCAAGCACCCAGCGCTTCACCGAACCGCCTTCGGGGCTCATCAGATAATCAACAGCGGGAATGGCCTGCTGATTGGGCGCGGCGCCGGTATAGAAGACGTTGCGTTGCGACTCTTCGCCCTCGTATTGGACTGGGTAGAAGAGGATCGAGTTCAGCTCTTCAAACACCGGCAGGACGGACTTGCGCGACGAAGAGGTCCAGCAACCGAAGACCGCCGCAACCTTTTCCTTGGCGACGAGATCACGCGCCTTTTCGGCGAAGAGCGGCCAGTTGGAGGCGGGGTCGACCACGACGGCCTCAAGCTTCTTGCCGAGCACGCCGCCCTTCTTGTTTTGCTCTTCGATGAGCATCAGCATCACATCCTTCAGCGTCGTTTCGCTGATGGCCATGGTGCCCGAGAGAGAGTGGAGAACACCAACCTTGATGGTGTCGGCCGCCTGAGCACCGAAAGAAGACAGCGCAATGGCGCCGCCGACAATCGCGCTGGTGGCGCGCAACATGGACCGTCGAGAGAAAAGCATACGCATCCCCATAAGTTTCGCCGCGCCCCCGCGGGCTTGGCCATTCGCTGATGATCCTCGAAAGGATGCGAACCCCTATGCAGCAGGTGTGCCAAGTCGGCGGATCGGGAAATACGGGGCGCCTGAAGTCTCCGGTGCGGCGTTTCGCAACGCAGTCGCCTCTTTTATGGGCGCCGATTTCCGAGTCATGGGACGTTCTGGCGACGGCGCTGCCTAATTAGTAACCAGCGCGAGCGACCTATGGACAGCTTGGCCATGAGCGATAGATTGTCCCTTCACTATGGGGAGGGGACAATGCAGTTTGACAGGCGACTATTTGTTGCGGGCCTCGTATGCGCCTTGGCGATCGGAGGACCAGCGACTGCTCAAACTTTGGGCGATGCGGAGACGCGGGCCAACGTTGAATATGGCCGCCATGATGGCGATGCCTTGCTCGGCGACGCCTGGATGCCCAAGGCGCCCGGAAAATATCCAGCTATTGTCGCGGTCCATGGCGGCGGATGGCAGGGCGGCTCCAAGAGCGCCTATCGCTTCTGGGGCCCCTGGCTCGCCCAGCGCGGCTATGTCGTCTTCTCGATCGACTACCGTTTGGTGAAACCGGGCAAGAAGATGTTTCCGGAATCCGTCTATGACGTGAAGGCCGCCGTGCAGTTTGTGCGCAGCCGCGCAGCAGAGCTGAAGGTCGACCCTGAGCGGATCGCCCTCATGGGCGATTCGGCTGGCGCGCATCTGGCCGCCCTCGTCGCTCTGGGCGGCGACGCCTTCAACAAGGCCTATCAGGACGATCCCTACGCCGGCGCCAGCGCCAAGGTTAAGGCGGTCATTCCCGTCTATGGCGTGTTCGACATGGCACAGCAGTGGGATCACGATCTCTTGAATCGCCCGGGCGACAATATCGCCGAGAAATATCTCGGCGCGCCGCCCTCAGCGGATCGCAAGCTCTACTTCGATGGCTCGCCCTTGAGCTATGCTGTGAAGGCCTCGTCCAATGTCTCGGTGTTGCTGGCGAATGGCACAGAGGATGACGTGGTGGACCGCGCGCAGACGGATGCATTCTTTCTCGCGCTCAAGCAATCCGGCAATTTCGTGCGGCGCTATGTCATGCAGGGCGCCGGCCATTATTGGCTCACTGACCCGATTGATGAGCCGGGCAGTTACGCGGGCTTCTTCGCCCCGCGTCTGCTGCGGTTCCTCGCCGAGCGCCTCTGAGGCGCTGGAATCGCGCCACGCTCTGGTTTAGGGTGCTCCCGCGTGGGCGAATGCCCCGTGGGAACGCTGCGACACAGCCGCGCCCTAAGGAGGAATCCGTGATTCTGTCTCTCGCTGTTCCGTGCGCGACTTCTATCGGCGCCCTACGCGCCGTGATCGCACTTCATTTTTAAACTGGCGGTGCATGCACGGTCGCCGGAAGAACCAAATCGCAAAAGGAGAGGAGCCCATGGAAATTTTTGTGGCGAAGAAGTCTGACTTCAAGGCCAGCGATCGGCGCATTGTGCAATCCGAGCGTGGCGAAATCGGCGTGTTTCATCACGAGGGCGCGTTTTACGCTTATTCCAACACTTGCCTTCATTCCGGCGGTCCGGCCTGCGAAGGTCTCCTGATGCCGAAAGTCGTCGACATCATCGCCGAAGACCGCACCTACAAGGGGCAGGAATTCGACGAGAGCGAAACGCATTTCGTCTGCCCGTGGCACGGCTGGGAATATGACATCAAGACCGGCCAGAGCATTGGCGACCGTCGCCAGTTCCTGCGCAAATACGAGGTCGTCGAGCGCGGCGACGATGTATTCGTCATCGCCTGAAGGAAGTAGATCATGAACGCCAAGACCCCCAACAACGTCCGCGAAGTGCGCTTCGACGAATTTTCGTCTTCAGGATCGCTGATCAAGGCGGCTGAACAGGCGCACAAGCGCAACTATAAGGATTTCCTCATCGTCGACGTTGATTCGCATCACTACGAGAGCGAATCCTATGGCGAGATCTTCAAATTCATCGAAAGCCCCGTGATCCGCAGGCAGGCGCTGGAATCGGCGAGCCGCGGCGGGCGCTCCAGCATGCTCGGCGGCTCCGTCGGCTATCAGGACATCGGTGGGCGCATTACGCGTCACTGGCTGCGCAAGCACGAAAAGACCGAAGGTCCGCAGCATCGCGACATCACAACTACGCTACGCTGGATGGACGCCATGGGCGTCGATTACGCCTGCCTCTTCCCCACGCCCATGCTGTTCCTTGGAACGCATCCGCAGGTCGAGATCGAAGTGGCCATGGCGCGCGCCTATAACCGCTGGCTCTGCGACACCGTGCTCGAACACGAGCCGCGCATCATCTCGATGCTCTATCTGCCCTTCAACGATCCAGAGGCCACCTATCAGATGGTCAAGGATTTTGGCCATCGCAAGGGCGTAAAGGGCTTCATGGTCACGGCGCCGCGCTACAAGCCGGTGCATGACAACGCCTATATGAAGACCTATCGCCTGCTCGAAGAAATGGGTCTGCCGATCTCCTTCCACGCGGCCTATAACTGGAACGATCAGTCATTGCAGCTGACGAACCGCTTCATCGCCGTTCATGCGCTGGGCTTCATGTGGTTCAACATGGTGCATATGACCAACTGGGTGGTGAACGGCATTCCCGAGCGCTTCCCCAAGTTGAAGGTCATGTGGATCGAAAGCGGGCTCACCTGGGCTTATAGCCTGATGCAGCGCCTCGATCATTCCTACAAGATGCGCACGTCTGATTGCCCCTCGCTGAAGCGCAAGCCCAGCGAATATATGCGCGAGATGTATTTCTCGTCGCAGCCGATGGAGCTGCCTGACGATCCATCGATCCTTGAAGCGACCTTCAAGATGATCAATGCTGAGACTCAGCTCGTCTGGTCGTCGGATTATCCCCATTGGGATTTCGATCTGCCGGGCGTGATCTACGACCTGCCTTTCCTGAACGAACAATCGAAGCGCAACATTCTCGGTGGCAACGCCGCCAAGCTCTTCAATCTTGACCCCAAGCCGGTGAAGAATATTCCCCCGGTCGGATCGTTCAAGTAATCGCCGGATCGAGACATTCATAGAGGGTCGGGATGCCAGTTCCGACCCTTTTTTATCGCGCGCCACCCTGACGTGAACGCCAGGTTTCAAATTCGCGGAAAAGTCGCTCCTTCTGCGCTTTCGTACGCGCATTCCTTATCGCGCTCTTCCCGACGAAGGCTTCAAACTCTTCGCTTGTCACGGGCGCTGCGGGTTCAGCGGGCGCTGCCGCGCTTACGAGCTCCTCAGCGACGTTGAAGCGCGTCCAGCCCGGGACAGTCGCAGCAGGATTGACTTCGCGCCATTTGGGCGAAGACGGTTCGGCCTGGAACTTGTCCCATTTGGCGAACATCTGCTGCGTAAACCGTTCAAGGCGCCGGAAATGGTCATTGCCTTTCGGCCAGTTATAGGCTGCGAGCACCGTTGGAACGGCTATGGTCTCAACCTTCTCGCCTTGACCGATCAAGGTGGGGTAGTCCTTATTTTCGAGCTCGCCGATCGTATAAATGTCATCGAACAGCTTCATGCCGGGGATCGCTAGAAAGTGCAGCCCGCTCCCCGCGGGCAATTTCGCCAACTGATCGATCGGTTTTCCAACCACGCGCACAACTGCGGCGATTTCGCCGCGCTTCAATTGCTCAAGGCCGCTTGTGTGATCCAGGAAGAGCGGTTGATAATCGATGCCAAGCCGCTGAAGAATGATAGGACCCGTAAGGGTCGCGGAATTTCCAGGCGGTCCAAAGCTGACCTTCTTGCCGCGCAAATCCTCGTAGCTCTTGATGTCTGGGCCAGCCAGAACATGCAACTCCGTATTATAAAGACGCATGATATAGTTCACGCGGCTTTGCAGGTTCGGAATCTTTTTCTCCGTACGGAAATACTCAAAGACGTCCGACTGGGTGAAGGCGACGTCGACGCCGCGCAGATAAAGTAGGTCCTCAAGATTCGAGGCTGCCCCATAGGCGAGCATGGGCAGAACGCGAAGATTATCGCCGTCGTCGAGGTTTCGTTGAATATCCGATGCGAGCCGCGGATAGAGGCCTTCAAGCTGACCAGACTCAAGGCCTACCGTCCACGCGTTGCGCTTTGCTCGCAGCACAGCTTCCGAGGCTGGAGTCATCGCTTTAGAGGAAGGCGTTTGCGCTGTTGCGGTTAAGGCGGTGAGGCAGGTCGTCAGAACGCAGCTGAGCCGGAGAATAGTTTTGAACATGTCGCAACCCTTTTGCCGATCATGTTTTTTCATATGGATAATGCGTTCAAATTAAGGGGGTGGCTTTAAAAATTTTTTGAACGGCGCCTCTTTTAAATTGGCGAGTCTCGTCAAGTTAAATTCCACAGGTTGTGGCTAGCGCGAGGATAGGGATGTCGAATCCTGAACTAACAAGACGACGCTTGATAGGCGTCGCCAGCGCAGCCGCCACGCTGTCTGCGCCATTCATCTGCACCTTCGCGCATGCGGCCGTCGCATCGCGCACAGCGAGGCAGTTTCATAATCAACCTGAAGCGAGCCCATTACATAGAGCGCTCGTGGAGATATGGGAGCGTGTCGGCAAGGAGACGAATGGGGGCCTTGTCGTCACTGTTTATCCGCAAAATAACGGGATCCCCGGTTCTGACCCTGCTGCGCTTGAGATGCTGCGTAAGGGCGAGCTTGAGTTTTATACCTTGATGGGCGGTCTGCTTTCCAATGCGGTGCCCGCCATGGATATTCAGGGTCTGCCCTTTGCATTCAAACGATCGGAGCAGATCTTCGACGCAATGGATGGCGAATTGGGATCCTATCTGCGGAGCGAGTGCAAAGCCAAAGGCATCTATTTATTTCCTCATGGATTGCTGGAAAACGGATTTCGCGATCTCAATACAGTGAGCCGTCGCGTGCGCGTGGTTGACGATATGGCGGGGCTGCGTGTGCGCGTGCCCGATGGAAAGATGTTCCGCGATCTATTCACCACATTGGGCGCAGAGCCGGTGACGCTGAATATAAACCGACTTTATGACGCCCTGAAAAATCTTGAGGTTGATGCGCAGGAAAATCCATTGGTGATCTGCGAGACCAATCGGCTCTATGAGGTGACGAAGTTCATTTCGACGACACATCATTCATGGTCGGGGTTTAACTTGCTCGCCAATGACGCCTTCTGGACAGGGCTTCCCGCCAATATTCGCAAAGTCGTGGAGCGAAACGTCAAGATGGGGGTCGTGGCGCAGCGCCGCGCCACCATCGCGCTCAATCGATCTCTTGTGGGGAGCTTGACCAAGCGCGGCATGACTTTTGATCAGCCTGATGTGGCGACGTTCAAGGCGCGGTTGGCGGGTGGATTTTATCCACGCTGGAAGCAGGAGATTGGCGCGCGCGCCTGGAGCTTGCTTGAGGCGAAGACCGGCAAGATCGGCTGACGGAGCTCAGTTCTCGACGAGATAGGCTGACGGTATTTCAATTCGCCATGCCACGCCTTCTTTGTGAAAGGAAAGATGCGCGTCGCCTTCGAGGGCTTGCGAGGCGAGACGCTCGAGGACGGCTTGACCAAAGCCCCGACGCTTGGGCGGTTGAACGCGAGGGCCTCCGGATTCCTTCCATTCAAGCACGAAGCGTGATCCAGGCGTGCGATCCCACGTGATGTTCACATGGCCTGCGGGGTTCGACAGGGCGCCATATTTTGACGCATTTGTCGCGAGTTCATGCAAGGCGAGGCCAATGTTTTGGGCCGCCTTGGGGTCGACGATCACATCAGGGCCCCTCAGAATGACCCGCGTTTTCCCGTGCTCCACGAAGGGTGCGAGATGCGAGCTTATCAGTTCGCGAATGGGCGCGCCGAGCCAATTCTTCTGGATCAGCAGATCATGGGAATGGGCGAGGCCCTGCACCCGCTGCGTAAAGCGCGCGTTGAAGGCCGTGAGGGTCGGCGAATTGCGCGCGGTCTGCGCCGCCATCGACAATATGATGGCGAGAAGATTTTTCGAGCGATGGGCGAGCTCGCGCATGATCAATCGCATTTGCTGTTCGTGCTGGCGTTGCTCTGTGATGTCACGGTGGATTGCGGATATGCCGATGATGGCGCCTTTGGCGTCACGCAATGGAGATCCGCTGATGGCTACATCGACAATAGCGCCGTCCTTGCGTTGACGCAGCGTTTCCAGAAAGACCATCTCGCCTTTCATCACAGAGGCGAACATGGCTTCCGATTCCTCGCGCCGCGAGTCAGGCACGATCATGCTCAGCGGTTGATTGATCGCTTCTTCGCTGAGGTAACCGTAGAGCTTTTCCGAGGCCGGGTTCCAGGTTGATATGAGCCCTTCTCGCGTGACGCTGAAGATGGAATCGCGGCTTTGGCGCACAACCGACGCCAGCAGGGCGTCATTGGCTTCGGAGCGGCGACGCCTGCGCAGGTCGCGCATGATGAAGGAAAGGGAAGTGAAGGCGCCATTGCTGTCATGCACAGGCGCTGCGCCTACGGACACCTCAAGGCATTTGCCCTGATTGTCGACCACTTCCAGCTCCATCTGGAATTGCTCTCCGTTCATGGCGCGTCGAAGCAGTTCAAATGCGTCGCGGTAATTATCGTCTGACAGGAGCGTATCGAGCGACAGTCCCACGACCTCTTCCGCCCGCCATCCCAGCAGCCGTTGCGCGCCATCGTTCCATGTCTGGATGACGCCCGCAGGTGAGGTGCTGATGATCGCGTCTCTCGAAAAGGCGATGATCGCAGCAAGAAGCGCTTCTGAATCGCGCTTTACCTGCACGTGCTGCAATGAGGAAATTGGCATGGCCGCAACGTTCCGCAATGCCAGGGCGAGGCTTGGGGTCCCAACCTTGGCGGTTCGCTTCTTCGCTTTTTAGAAGACGCTTGTTGCGCCAAACTTTCAAGCATGGGCTTGGCGGGCATGGGCCAACGCCTGCTGCGCAGGTCAAAATAAAAAATTCAATAAATTGTAGAGTGGCCGCGCTCGTGGAAGCGCGGCCATTCAGTTTCTTCAGGCCGCCGATGCTGCGCGGGCGAGCTCGCCAGCGTCCTTCAGGCTTTCCAGCTTCCAGCACAGTTCACGCAGGGCGTCCGCGCGCTCGACGGGGAGAACATCGCGAACCAGCGAGTCGAACTTGGCGATGAGCTGTTCGCGCGTCATCGGCTTTTCGATGCTGCCTATGGCGTGCTCGACATGCTTCTTCAGCACGCGGCCATCGTTGAGGGTGATGGTGATATAGGCCTCATCCTCGTTGATGTCGTCCTTCGCCACAGCCTCGACTTTGTCGCGCAGGGTGATGACGCGCTGATCGCGGACGATGGCGTCGCCATATTCATTCTCGCCCGCCGCGCCGTAGATGATGGCGGCTGCGCAGGAATGATAGACGCTGAACTTGCCTTCAAGACCGGTCTGGGGCGTGCGCTTGCCCGTGAGTTCGAGCACGAGCGGGTCGACGATGAGATCGATCTTCTTGATGTCTTCCGCCTTCAGGCCATGTTCGTTGCGCAGCTGGATGCAGCCGTCAATGGAGGGATGAATGACGATGCCGCAAGCGAAGGGCTTGTAGGAATTGAGCGCCGTCTCCCAGACCTTGCCGAGGTCGCCGGTGATCTCGTTAAAGTCGCGCGAGACGGACATGACATGCGCGAAGCCGCGGGGCGCTTCCAGCACGCGGTTGGAGCTGGTGAAATTCTGCTTGGCGAGCAGGGCCGAGGCGATGCCGTTCTGCGCTGCGCGGCCGGGGTGGAAGCTCTTGCACATCGTGCCGAACATTTCGCGGAAGCCCGCAGACTGCGTGCCGGCGATGCCGAGCGCCCAGGTCATCTGCTGTTCGTTAAGGCCGAGCAGCTTGCCAGCGGCGGCTGCGGCGCCGAAGACGCCGGCGGTGCCGGTGATGTGCCAGCCGATGTCATAATGCGCAGGATAGACCGAGTTGCCGATGCGGCATTCGACCTCGATGCCGATGATGAAGGCGTGCAGCAGCTCCGCGCCCGTCACGGGCTGATATTCGGCGAGCGCCAGAACGGCCGAAGCGATGGGGCCAGCGGGGTGAATGATCGTCTTGAGATGGGTGTCGTCGAAGTCGAACACGTGGCTCGAAATGCCGTTCAGCAGCGCGGCGTGCATCACGTCAAAATGCTCACGGCGACCGAGGATCGTCGCCTGCTTGGGGCCAGCGAACGGGCCGAGGGCCGCGATGGCGATGTCGAGCGTCTCATGCTGGGAG
>CANGOK010000028.1 GCA_947455285.1 Beijerinckiaceae bacterium
AAGCGCATCAATGGCTCCTTCTACGCCGTGATGCCGAGCCCTGCTGATGGCTCCATCTGGGGTACGTTCCGCGGCTTCCCCGGCGCGGTCGTGCGTGTTGCGCCCGGCGCCGACCCCACCAACACCGCCATCACCGAGATCTATAATGTGCCGCTTCCAGGTTTTGGTCCGCGTGGCGGTGATATTGATAAGCAGGGCGTTGTCTGGACCTCGCTCGCCAGCGGCCACATGGGCGCTTTCGATAGGCGCAAGTGCAAGGGTCCGCTCAATGGCCCCAAAGCCACCGGCGATCATTGCCCTGAAGGCTGGACCTTCTATCAATATCCCGGCCCCGGCTTTAAGGGCGTCGGCGAGAACAGCGCTGAGTCCAGCTATTATTCATGGGTCGATCAGCACAACATCTTCGGCATGGGCGAAGATGTGCCCATGTCCACGGCCAATCTGATGGACGGCCTCGTTGCGCTGGGTAAGGACGGCAAGATGGTCTCGCTGCGCGTTCCCTATCCCCTCGGCTTCTACGCCAAGGGATTCGATGGCCGCATCGATGATCCCAAGGCGGGCTGGAAGGGCAAGGGGCTGTGGGCCGCTAATGGCGACCGCGTGCCCTGGCATATGGAAGGTGGCAAGGGCACCAGACCTTTCGCCGCTCACTTCCAGCTGCGGCCAGACCCCCTGGCGAAGTGAAGTCAAAATGAAACTCCCCGCCGCTGGTGGGGAGTTTTTTTATTCAGCCTTATTTACGCACATATGGTCCAAGCTCTTTGAGGGCGGCATCAGCGAAGGACGTGTTGACGGTCTGGTTGATGTCGACCTCACCTTCAATCCAACCCTGCGATTTGAAGAAAGCGAAATCCGTCCGCAAGCTATCCCAATTGAGGCGCGCGTCGGGGTTTGAGCCCTGCGTATGCATGGTCTTGTAGAGCGCGGGGTTCTTGAGGTCGGTGAACTCCATCAGGATCTTGATGACCTCATCGGCGTTCGGACCTTTCAAGCCACCGTCAGCCAATGCGCCGTCATAAAAACGCATGGCCTTGATAAAAGCTCGCATGAAGCGTTTGGCGACCTCCGGGCGCTTCTCAGCGAAATGCGAGGAATAGATGATGTGGGTGGCGTCGGCGTTGGGGTAGTATTTGTCATTGGTCATGATCTCGACCGCGATCTTTTGCTCCACCGCATAGGTGGCCGCAGGCTCCGTGGTCAGGCCCGCATCGACGGCGCCGTTGGCCATGGCGGTGACATGCTGGGGATAGGCGAGATAGATCGGTTCAATATCCTTGAATGACAGGCCAACGGTCTTGAGCCCCTGATTAATCGTTGAGGTGGCGCCAGTGCCTGCGCCCGGCAGCGCGACCTTCATACCTTTAAGGTCCGCCAGCGATTTATAGCGCCCGGAATCCAAATGCTGCTTTCGCACAATGAGAACCTGATGCCCATAGCCGGGCCGCGCATTGCCGTTGCCGGAGGCGATCTGGATCTTGATGCCGCGCGCGACTGCGTTAAAGAGGGTTGCGCTGGCCGATCCCGTAGCGACGTCGATTTCGCCCGATCCAAGCGGCGCGATCATCTTCCCGCCGGAGTCGAATACGACGCCATTCACGTCGAGCCCCTCCTCAGCGAAATAACCTTTCTTCATTGCAACGAGAATGGCGAAGTCGCCGGTCGAATTGGATATGGCGATATTTACCTTGTCGGCCGCGAAGGCCGTTCGCGGCGAAAGGATGCCCGCCGCCGTCATTCCAAGGACGGCGCGACGGTTGATGCAAAATAAATTGCTGGCTTTCACGTTCTCCACGTTCTGCCCTCCCTTAGATTTTTTCCAAATCTAGGAGCAATCAGAAGCGATGCGCAAGCCGTATCCGATGCGCTATTAGAAAATTCACGTGGGGTTGCGCGGCTTGATCCGCGCATTCTCCTGTATGCTGGGATTATCTATATTTTGGACGTTAGTCAGCGCTTGGGCGCGGTCTCCAGCGTATCGCTAGCCTTGGGCTGCAGGGCGACCTTGACGCGATCACGCACGGACTGCGGCGCCTCGATCAATTCGCGAATGGTTCTTTCGAGAACCTCTCCCGTCATTGGTCTCACTTCTGCGTTTTGCTGCTTCGCTTCCGCAATGAATTCAGGATCCTGCAACGTGTCCATGAAGGCCCTGCGCAAGGCCGCCACACGCTCAGCAGGCACGCCCGGCGTCGTCGCCACGGGGCGTCCAACCGTGATAGCTTTGGACATGAACTCGAGTAGCGGTTTGTCCTCGGCTGTCACCTTTTGATCCAGCAACAGAGGCGTGTCAGGCAATTCTGGTTCGCGCTCTAGACCGACCTGAATAAGCGGGATGATCAGCTTGTTGCTGAGATATTGGGGCTTGGAGGTCTGATAGCCTGTGTACGTGTTGGTTCCCCGACCATCGACCTCGCCGCGCTCCATCGCAAGGTCGACCTCCTGCCCACCCTGATAGCCCATGATGATCTTGAACTTCGTGCCAAGGATATTGTTGTAGAAGGCTGGCAGTTGCACCGACACAGAGCCCGCGCCCGTAGAGCCGATCAGCGTCTCGGTCGCCTTGGCCTGCTCAAGGGTTGTGACTTTGGACGTGTGCCACACAACCAGCAATTGATTGGCGTTCACGAGATTGCCGACCCAGTTGAAATTGCGCATATCGACACGCAGGCTTGGGTTGAGTTGGAGCGCCTGATCAATCGGCAGTCCCTGGCTGACCATGGTTAGGATTGTACCATCCTTCGGCGCCATCTGGCCCACGTGATTGGCCGCAATGATGCCGCCTCCGCCGGGCATGTTGATCGGCGAGATAGAGGGTGAGCCGGGGATGTGGCGTCCCATATGGCGCGCCAGCAGGCGGGAGTATGAATCATAGTCCCCTCCCGGCGGGGTGCGAATGATGAATTGCATCTGCTTGCCCCTGTAGAAATCCGCGACAGGATCCGCGGCCAGAGCAGGGCACGCTTCGAGCATCGCCAGCAGGGCCAGGGAGAGCTTCCTCATGTCGTTTCCTCACCAATCATTGCGCGCCTCAGGCGCGTCGTTTTGCTGTTTGGGATGATCATGGCGTCAAGATCTCCGCAAGGCAAGGCGGATCACTTTTCCAGTCTCTGGCATTGACGGGGCAGGCAATGTTGCCTTTTGATGGAGGGAAACAAAGGGAGGAAATCATGGCTGCTGAAACCGCAGACGTTTGGATCAATATCAAGACTTGGCCAGAGCTCATTCTGGATCGCCTCGAAGGCGCTGGCGTCGCGCGCATCACCCTCAATCGCCCGGACAAGCGCAATTGCTGGAATGAGGCCATGTGCGAGGCTTTCATGCAATCGCTTGAAATCGTCCGCGCCGACAAGGAGATCAAGGCTGTCATCACACGTGGCGCCGGGCCGTGCTTTTCCTCGGGCCTAGATCTCAACTTCCTGAAGAGCGTCAGCGACGGCCCATTGCTTGACTGGGATCGTCCCACCCCGACTATCCAGCTTGCAGAGGCGCTGCGGGGCTTCCCGCGCATCATGATCGCTCAGGTTCACGGTTATTGTCTGGGTGGGGCGCTTGGCATCATGAATTGCCATGATCTCGTCTTCGCGGCTGAAGACGCGCAGCTTGGCATGCCTGAGATTTTGCGCGGCAGCTTTGGACAGTTGGTCACATCCACGCTGCTGCATGGCGGCGTGCCAATCAAGAAGCTTTCTTATATCGCGCTGGTGGGCCGCAACCTCTCTGGCGTTGAAGCGGATCAGCTTGGCATCGTCTCCATGACAATGCCCGCCGTCGAGCTCGAAACGCAGACGACAAAGATCGCGCGTGAAATTGGTTCGCGCCATCTCGCGCCGCTGGAGCACCACAAGATCACCGCCCAGATGGGCCGTGATCTCACGCTCTCGCAGGCTATCCAGCTCGACCAGCTTGTGGGACAGCGCCTGCGCCGAGCCATGGATCCACTGGGCGATGTCGGCGCCTATCTGAAAAGCCAGAAGGGCGGCCCGAACCTCGATTTCAAGCGCGACGACGTCTGACCGCTTCAACGGAGTCAATCCGATGTTGTCGAAATTGAAAATGCAGGGCGAGGCCGTTGTGATCACAGGTGGCGGTGCTGGCATAGGCAAGGCCGCCGCTGCCGCCCTGTGCGAGATGGGCGCGACCTCGATCATTGTCGGGAGAACCGAAGGGACCTTGCTGGATACGCAGACCGAGTTCCTCGCCAAGGGTTGGAAGTGCGAGATCTTCGTCGCGGATGTGTCGCGCGAGGAAGACGTTGCGCGGCTCGCGAAATGGGTCGCGGACTCAGCCTTTGAGGTGAAGGCTATTGTTAATAACGCGGGTAATAATTTTTCCGCCTCACTCCATGAACTGCCGACGGCACGTTGGCGGGAACTCATGGCGACGAATCTCGACAGTGTCTACTTCATGTGCCGAGACTTCATTCCCCTGTTGCTGCGCACAAAAGGTCCATCCATCGTCAATGTGGCCTCCACCTTTGGCGTCATCGGCAACCCTCGCATGCCCGTCTACTGCGCGACGAAGGGCGGGGTCGTGAACCTTACGCGCCAACTCGCCATCGACTATGGCGCGCAGGGGTTGCGTGTGAATTCCGTCTGTCCGGGCTCCACCCTATCGCCGCGCTACAAGGGCTATATCGACAAGGGGTTGGTGAAAATGGACGCGGTGAAGGCGCGCATTATGCTTGGGCGGCCGGCTGATTGCGACGAGATTGGCGATGTGATCGCTTTCCTCGTGTCCGACGCAGCCTCCTTCGTGACGGGCGCCACTATGATGGTGGATGGTGGGCAGACCATCCATTGATGTTAGGGAATCATCACGGCGCCGCCATTGATGGCGATGCCCTGACCGGTGATATAGGCCGCGTCTGAACTGACGAGATAAGCGGCGAGGCCTGCGACGTCTTCGGGATAGCCGACGCGGCCCATCGGGTTGCGCGCCTTCGCCTGTGCATGCATCTCCGCCTCTGATGTCGCCGCCAGCGGCATCGCGGTCAGCGATTGCCCGGGAATGATGGCGTTGACCCTGACGCCATGACGCGCCCATTCAAGCGCCAGCGATTTCGTGAGCGAGAGCATCGCGGCTTTTGCGCACGCGTAATTGGCCCCCTTCGCGGCGCCCTCAATGGCGCGACCGGACGCCAAATTGATGACGACGCCGCGCCCCTTTTCGATCATCAGCGGACCAAAGGTCCTCGCAAGGATGAAGGGGGCGGTGAGGTTGACCTTCAGAGTCCATTCCCAATCGCCGAGGGAAAGGTCGACCACTTCGCCTCGTGGAAAAACGCTGGCGTTGTTGATGATGCAATAGGGGGCCCCGAAGGCGGTCAGAGTCTGCTGCGCACAATCTGCGATTGAATCTGGATTAGCGAGGTCCACGCGAAAGAAGCCGGCCTCGCCACCCTTGTCCCGGACTTGTCGTGTTGTTTCTTCGCCTTGCGCGGCGTCGATGTCCCACACCGCAACGCGGGCTCCCATTTCAGCAAGACGTAGCGAAAATGCACGCCCAAATCCACCACCTCCGCCGGTGATGATCACGAGGTCGCCTTCTCTCAGGCCATCGCGCTCAATGCCGTCTGCAGCCATGTCGGTTCCCCCCGTGTGCGTCATTTTAATGTTTGTTTTGACGCCTCGGGCCGAGACTAACCGGCGCTGGCGGGTCTCGCAATCTTGACGGCAATGGTCAAAAATTGAATGATCTGGGCCAAGCGAAAAAGTCCGTGAAACGGGGCCGGCGATGGGCGAGGAAACGGTTGAGTTTGAGGTCGATGGATCGAAATTATCCGTCGCAATTCAGGGCCATGGGCGCAATATTCTCTATCTTTCCGCAAGCCTTTGGTTCGCAGACGATAGCCCCTTTGCCCAAAGGCTGACGGCGCATGGCAGGGTCATCACGCCGACGGCGCCGGGATTTGGCCCTGGAGTTGTCAACCGACGCTGGAACCAGGTCGATGATCTCGCCTATCTATATCTTGACCTCATTGATCGCATGAAGCTCACGGATGTCGTGTTGGTGGGCGCCTCGTTCGGAGGCTGGATCGCCGCGCAGATGGCGATCAAGTCCTGCGCCGCCTTTTCGTCCATCACGCTGATTGATCCTCTGGGGGTCAAAGTCGGAGATCGTTTCACGCGCGACATTGCTGACCTCTATGGTTTGCCGGATGCGGAACTGCGCAAGCGCGCCTACGTTGATTCGACGGTCTTTGAAACGGACATCAAGAAAATTTCCGATGATGAACTCAGCCGTCGGATCCGTTCCCGCGAGGCGCTTGCGCGGTATGGCTGGTCCCCCTTCATGCATGATCCCAAGCTTCTTTCGCGCCTTCGCCGCATTTCTGCGCCCACCCAGTTCATCTGGGGCGCGCAGGATCAGATCGTGACGACGGATTATGGACGGGTCTACGCAAGCCATGTTCCCGGCGCCACATTTCGGCAAGTAGAAAACGCCGGTCATCTGCCGCAGGTTGAACAGTCACAGGCGGTGCTGGACGCGCTCGTTTCATTCGCCGACGCCCATCGCTAGAACAAGGTGGTCAGGACATGCGTATCTTTCATTTTTCCGAAGAGCCTTATCCAGACGCTTGGGGCGCTGAACGTCCCTCGTTGCGCATCACGCTGCCGAATGAACTTTGCG
The DNA here is from genome assembly GCA_947455285.1 of Beijerinckiaceae bacterium. Taxonomy (GTDB): domain Bacteria; phylum Pseudomonadota; class Alphaproteobacteria; order Rhizobiales; family Beijerinckiaceae; genus Terripilifer. The sequence continues at coordinate 6,631 of CANGOK010000028.1, forward strand.
ATCCAGATGTCGCGCACAAACTTTACCATCGCTACATCGACGAATGGGTGCTCGCCGATGAGCTTGGTTTTGACATCATGCTCAACGAGCATCACTCTACAGCGACCTGTCTTACATCTTCCGCATCGCTCATCCTGTCCATTCTTGCGCGTCTGACGAAGCGCGCTCGGTTGCTTGTGCTGGGCGTGCCAGTAGGCAATCGTCCGGACCCCATCAGGGTCGCCGAGGAAATGTCGATGATCGATGTGATCTCGAAAGGGCGGCTGGAGTTCGGCATGATCAAGGGTGTGCCCTATGATATCGAACCAGCCAATTCCAACGCTGTCACGCTTATGCCCCGCTTCTGGGAGGCGCATGATCTCATCATCAAGGCGATGACGACCACATCAGGCCCCTTCAATTTCGAAGGCGATTATTTTCACTACCGCAATGTCAACATCTGGCCGCGCCCCTATCAGCAGCCGCGCCCGCCTATCTGGATCTCAACCGCCACCCCAGCCAACGCTGTCGAGATCGGCGAGAGGGGGCATGTGATGGCGAGTTTCATGGGTGGGGTCGCGGAGACGCTGAAGCTTCACAAGGCCTATGCGCAGGGCTATCAAGCCGGGGGGCACGGAACGAGAGTGCCGTTGGATCGCTTCGCTTACCTCGCCATGAGCGGAGTCGCGCTTGATGAGGCCGAGGGACGACGGCGCTGCGATCTCATCGCGGATTACCTGCGGACCAATGCGCGTGTGGCCGATCCTTTCAATAAGCCGCCGGGTTATTTCAGCGTTGATGCCGCCATGCGCTCGGCGCGCTCCACCAATCCTGCCGCCTTCCGCACTCTCATGACGCCAAAGGGGCGGCCGGTCGAACTCTCGACGGCCTCTCTCGACGACTTCATCGAATGCGGCATCGCGTTCGCGGGAACGCCCGATCAGGTCTTCAACCAGATCTGCGCCTTCACCGACGGCATCGGCGGGCTCGGCAATCTTTTGCTGATGGCGCAGGGCGGCCATCTGGGGCCTGAGGATACGGCGGATAGCATGCGGCTCTTTGCGACCGAAGTCATGCCGCGTTTGCGTAATCGACAGGAACAGGCCCAATTCTTTGACGCCGCGTGAGCCTATGCGGCGGGATCGATAAACACCGCCCGCCGTTTTCGATTGTAAGGCAAGATGTTTCGTAAATCTGACCTTGAGGAAGCTCCCGCGTGCTAAAGACAAGTTTGCGATTCTATGTCGATGGAATCGTTTTCGAGGCTCTAGCAGCGAGGGGGCGTTCGTGCGTCAGGTTAGCTTGTTCGCCCAGCAGATCGCCTGGCTGTTCTTTCTTGCGCTCCTCCCGATGAACGCTCTGGCGCAGGCGCCAGCTAAGGAGGCGTTTCCTTTTGACTGGTTGCGTCACGACGCCCCGCCATCCAACCGTGCGGCGGGGTCCACAATCTACCCCCCAACGGAAAGCCAGAATGATCAGAAGAGGCGGCAGCAGATTGAGCCGACCACGGAGGAGCCGCAGGCTGCGGTTGCTCCTGCAGAGGCTCCTATTCCTGCAGTTTCGCCTCCGCTGGAGCGCGAGCCCGTGCTCGCGACGGTTGAAGCTTCCATTGAAAGCGCTGCGCCCACACCAACCGTGAGGCCGACTTTTACGCGCGCGCCGGCGCATTCGAAGCCGACGCCGCCCATGGAAGAAATCGACGTCATCAATAAGCGATCCGTCACCTTGAATGAACTCAAGCTGGTCTCGCTGAAAGAGGGTCGTAGGCCCTTCATCGTGAAGCCCAATCTGAAGCCGGGACAGACCTTGACGGTCGAGATCCCCAGGGATTGGGGATGCATTTTTTTGGTCTGGACCCAGTTTTCCGAAGAACCGTCCGAGCAGTATGACGGGGTGGACCTGTGCGGGGACCGGAAGATCAACCTCATCGATTGAGGCGTCTTACGCCTGTTGTTCTTTGCTGGCTCAGAATTATCCATTTAGGACGAACGCAAAACTTCGTCTTTTCGCGTCCGATGGTCAATTAACTTAAGCTGGGCAAGTAATTCTTTGGTTTATCGAAGCAAAGAGCCCTTGCGCTGTTAGCGTGTAAGGTTACATAAGCGGCGCGGTCTGGGGGACTTTACATGGGGGCGAATGCGATTCCGCGAATGTTGTCAGATCCCTTGATCGCTGCAAAAAAAGCCTGGTCCAACAAGATCGGGGAATTGGAAAAATACTTTTCCAATATAGATTTTTCCATCAGCCCTTCACTGTCAAATGCGCTGGATATTTTACGGTCGCTTGCGGCGTTTTTGGTCGTCGTCAATCACATCGGCGAAACGCTCTTCGTCTTCGAGGACCATCTAGACCCGTTCAATCTCTTTGCGTTTCAATTGCTCTACCTTGGCCATCATTCTGTGATGATCCTGTTTGTGGTCAGCGGCTTTTTGATCGGGCGTGCTGGCGTTCAGGTTATCGGCAAGGGCGGCGCCAAGATTTTCGATTATGGAATCGATCGAACCACGCGCATCTATGTCGTGCTTCTGCCCGCCTTGCTGATTGGGCTTTTCTCGGATTGGGTTTTGATAAACCTCTCTGCTGGGCCTGAATTCGATTATGTCAGCCAACGCATGAGCGTTTTGATCTTTCTCGGCAACATTGTGGGGTTGCAGACGATTTATGTTCCTACATTCGGCAGCAATGGTCCACTTTGGAGCCTTGCTTGCGAATTATGGTATTATTTCATGTTTCCTCTATTTCTTGTCGCGCTATTTGGCGCAAACGTGCGTAATCGCCTTATTGGATTGGTCGCCTTTGTCCTGACGCTTTTCATCGTTTCCGATGACATTCTTCATTATGGAACCATCTGGTGTCTCGGCGTCTTGTGCTGGCTGCCCAGATGGCCAGTTCTTCCCAAATGGTTGTCCTGGTCGTTGTTGATCTGTTTATTGGCCTCCGCCAACAACGATTATCTTTGGCTCAATGGATTGGGATTCCCACATATAGTCGCGACGGCGCTCAGCGTTGTGTTGATAATCAACAGTCATCGTTTTGACCGTGCGCCGAAGAAAGGGCTTCGCTTGTCGATTTCGCATTTTTTCGCGAAATTCACCTACAGCCTTTATCTCTATCATTACCCGCCGTTGATGATCATCACGGCTCTGCTCGTGAAAAACAGTTTCGTTCCCTATGGCCATATGGGCGCTCTGGAAGCTCTGCTGACTCTGGGTTTGCTTTTCCTTCTGTATGCTTACAGCTATGCGTGGTTCTGGCTGACTGAGCGCAATTACCATCGCTTTCGGGATTATGTGAAGCGGAAGGCCGCGCCGCTGAAATCGGCTTTCGCCCCGGGCGGCTGATCGGATGTGAAGGCCCGCGTCATGCAACGCGGGCCTGTCGTTCCCGAAATCTTAGATATAGCCCTGTTCGTGGAACCAGCGTTCTGCACCCGGGTGCATTGGCACATCCATGGGCGTCGCGTCGGTTTCCTTGCCGAGTTGATGGATGCCCTCAAAGGTGCCTTTTTCCCAAGTCATATTGTCGTGGCGAGCCGCGAAGGCCGCGCAGACGTCATAGGCGACTTTTTCGGGAAGGTCCGCGCGTGCATAAAGCGGCCAGCCGCTGAAGTCGATGCAATCATAGTCCGGCAGATGCGCGAAACGGCCTGTGCGCAGCTTCACCTTGCGCCAGCCGATTGCGCCTAGGTGTTCGAAGGTCTCGGGCTCAAGATTGATGAGACCCATGCCGTGGCTGAGAGCCTCGTCGATCCAGATGCTGATGCCCTCGTCAAAGACCGCATCGATGGAGCCATCGCGGATTCCAGCCAGACGGCGCTTGTCGTTGGGCGGGCCAGCAGGATGGACGCCGCCACCCCATGATTTGATCTCTTCAAGGCTCATCCCATAAAAGGCGAGCAACTGCTCAACCAGAACCAGCGTCGAGTGGGTCGGATCTTCGCGCAGCGAGATCTGCAAGGGATAGCGCGCCTTCTTCACATCATGCAGCGACGTGAAGCCGAGGCTGGAGCGGATCATGATGACGAAGCGATCGACGCTCGGGTAATTGGCGATGATGCGAAGAGGCAGGGGGGCCTTGAAGACGCCGGTTCCGCGATAGGCCTGCGTGAGCAGCGCAGATGGGTTCACAAAGGCCATATCTATGTCGCCCTTGGCGACCGAATGCGCCATGATCGCAGAGCCGGTCGAAAAGCGTAGCCATGGTTTCAACTGTGCGCCCGCGCCGCTGCCCACCGTGATGCACATATCGCGGTTGCCGCCATATTTTGTTTCGGGATTACCCGCAATATGCAGCCCCAGTTCCCATAAAATCTGCGAGCGCTTGAAGTTAGCGCCAGTGGGGAGCGTCGCCATCCATATCTCCAGTTTCTTTGTAGTGCCTCGCATGACGATAGGCGTTTCGGTTCAGGATGTGAAGCGAAGGCCAACATGTGGCGCCATGCGTTGCAATCCATTACACTGAGCCAAAGGCAGAGGAAGGAAACTGCGCCATGAAGGCATCGTCAGCCCTCGCCGTCGGCCTATTGGTCGCGGTCCCCGGCTCCGGGCAAGCGGACGCCATTTCAGATTTCTATAAGGGCCGGACGGTCACAGCTTTGGTGGGCGTCAGCGCGGGGGGCGAATATGATTTGAAGCTTCGGCTCGTCGCCCGTCATATTGGCAAACATATCCCCGGTCGCCCCACGGTCATTCCGCAGAACATGACCGGCGCCACCGGAATGGTGATGGCCAATTTCCTGTTCAACGTGGCGCCGCAGGACGGGACCTATATTGGCGTCATCCAGAATGGTTTGCCAACGTCTCAGGCGGTGGGGGTGGAGGGGGTCAAATTCGACGCCACCCGCTTTCAGTGGATCGGCTCAGTCGCGCCGACCACCGAAACCATGGTGACCTGGAAGACCACTGGCGTGACGACCATCGAGCAGGCGCGCCAGAAGGAAGTCATCGTTGGCGCTGTCGGTTCATCTGGCATCACCCTGTCCTTTCCCGTCATGCTCAATGATCTCGCCGGCACGAAATTCAAGATGGTGCTGGGTTATACGGGATCCGGCGCGCTCGACCTTGCGATGGAGCGCGGTGAGGTTTCCGGGCGTGCAGGCTCATGGTCGAGCCTGAAGGCGTCAAAGCCCAACTGGGTCGCCAACAAGGACATCAATGTTCTCGTGCATTCTGGTCCCAAGCCCGCTGATCTTCCCAATGTGCCGAGCACGGAGGATGTGATCAGCAGCCCCGATGATCGGCAGGTGCTCGACATCGTCACGGTTGGGGATACGCTCGGCCACCCCTTCGCCACGGGGCCGGGCGTTCCCGCAGATCGCGTAACGGCGCTGCGCAAAGCCTTTGTGGACATGCTTGGCGACCCGGAGTTCCGCAAGGAAGCCGCCGCCAGCAATCTTGAGGTCGATCCTGTGAGCGCCGAAGCTTTGTCTGGTGCGGTCAATCGCGCCCTTGGCGCGTCGGCTGCTTCAAAGCAAAGGGCGCGGAAGTATTTTCAATAAGATCATTCCAGCAAAAAGGGCCTCGGCGCATCGCCGAAGCCCTTTCTTATTCTTTCGTGAAGCCGGACGGTTCTTGCGTCACACCGGCTTTCGCACCGCTTTCTGTTGTACGATCTGATCGTAGATAGACCGCTCCAGACCCGACGCTTCTTCAGTCGACTTCATGATCCCGCTCATCTGGGTGTCAGCGATATAGACCAGCTGTTTCATCTGGCTGACAAGACCTCGGAATTGCTCGAAGGCCAGCTCGGGATCTTCGCGCGCAGCGGTGAGATTGAACTCCATCCTGACGTTCTTATCCATCAGTCGATTTCGTTGGGCGATCTTGATCATGGACGCAAGTTCGGCCTCGGAAATGTGGAGCCTTCTCGCATCCTCTTCGAGCAGCGCCTTTTCATCGCTATCGATATTGTCGTCTTCCATCATCGCCGCGATCTTCGTTCCGATGTTCTCGCGCTCGATGCGCAGCTGATCGGTGAAGGCCGCCGACAAAATACCGGAGGGAATAGCGACGAGGGCGATGCCCAAGAGTGCCATCAGCGAGGTGATGAAGCGACCCATCGGGGTGATCGGCGATATGTCTCCGTAGCCCACGCTGGAGAGCGTGATCACAGACCAGTAGATGGCGCCGGGAATGCTCTCGAATTTATCGGGCTGCGCGGCGTGCTCAAGCAGATACCCAAGGCTGCCGCAAAGGATGATGACGAGCAACAGCACGAAGAACGAGGCGCCGATGGTGCCCGCTTCGCGCTTGATGCCGTCCCAGACGAGCTTGGTCGCATCGCTGAAGCGGGTCAGCTTCAACAAGCGCAGCATGCGGAAGATTCGGAGGAAGCGCAGATCGAAGAGGTGATGCAGCAGCGCTTCGAGGAAGAAGGGCATGACCGCCAGTGCGTCGATCACTGCGCCGGGCGTGAAAGCGTAGCGAATGCGTCCGGCGTAAGCTTCCTTGAAGCGTGGGTCTTCGACACAGGAGTAGATGCGCATCAGGTATTCGGTCGTGAACACCGCGACAGCAAGAGAGTCCAGAACCGCAAATTCCATCGCGAGGATGTAATGAGCCGACTCCACTGTCTCCAGCAGAACCGAGATCACGGAGATCACCACCCAGCCGATGATGAACAGGTCGAAGAAGTGATGGATCTGTCCGCCAAAGCGCGATGGCCAGACGATGGCGTGTACATGCTGGCGGAACGTACGGCCCTTGTTGAGATCGCGAAATTCTTTCCAGGCGGGGATCAGCACCCGGAAAAGCTTGAGGAGGCGCAGCAGACGCAGCACGCGCAACATGCGCAGATCAAGCGCAATGAAGGCCGAGAGATAGAAAGGCAGGATCGAGAGCAGATCGATCACTGCGAATGGAGAGATAGCATAGGCGATTCGGGGGAATCGCTTGCCCACCATGTCCTTCTGATAGGGGGAAAGCGCGAATCTGAGCACATATTCAACGGTGAAGACGATGATCGAGAGCGTATCGAAGAAATGAAAAAGTTTCTTATTGGGCTCATAAATCTCAGGAATTTGCTCGACGAGCATCGAGCCGACATTCAGCAAAATGAGGGTGGCGACAAAATGCTCGATTAATTTTTGAAAGTTCCCTTCGACATCAGGATCGAGCAAAACGGTATAAAGACGCCGGCCGAAACTCGGGCGCGGAGCTTCGGGGGGGATGTCGTTCTTTACGATTGAGGAGGTCTCGCTCAAAACTTGATCTCCTGGACTTTGACGGCCTCGCCCCAACGATTGCAGACCTGAATTCGGAACGGCGTCTCCCCAACGATGGAATCTTCGCTGTCGCTAGGGGCGTATGTCACGCCGGTATTGCCTGCCGAGAACCAGGGCGTGCCTTTTTCGATGGTGATGCGCCCCACGGCCTCTTCGCTGCCGTCGCAGGGGGGGCCGAAAATATCGTTTTCGCTCTCAAGAGCGTTCGTGAGGTTGGCGATCTCAGCCGATTTGGAAAGCTCGTCCCAGCAAGGGCCCCATGTGAGCTTGCCCGCGTGTTCTTCGCGCAATTGACAATTCTTCAGCTCAGATTGGCCAGCTTTACGCTTGACGCCCGCCTCAGTGATTGTGCGCGCTACGAGTTCCGCGTTGCGTTTCGCTGCCTCGAGATGATGGGCCGCCGCAAAAATGTTGCGCGCCAGTGTTGCGATGCCGATCAACGAGAAGATGACGGTCGCCATGAAGATAATGGCGCCGATGTCCCTTTTACCGGCTGTATGCGACGCGGGGGCCGAAAGTCCAGCATCCCCGTGGTGATCGAGCTCTGAATTTCCTGACACGCGATTGATCGCCTATGAATGATTTTGATGTGCAAATGTTACCAATAAAAGCCGTCGAACAGCAAGCACTGTTGGCGGTTCTTATTGTATAATGCAGTATTAAAATAAATTACTTAAGTAATTTATTTTGTTTCAATTGATGGCAGTCGCGGCTTTTTGCGCAAGTGAGGGCGCGGAGCCATCGCCTCAGAAATGCACGCTGGCGCCTGCGCGCAGCAAGTTCGTGCTCGTGCTGATGGCTGTTGTGGTCAGCGGAGTCGCATAGGCTTGGGCGCCAAAGTCGTAGCGAAGATATTCGCCGCGCAGGAAAAAGTTTCGCGTAACCGCAAACTCCGCGCCGACGCCATAGGCTGCGCCCTTGATCGTCTTGCTGGAGCCGCCGCTTGCGTCCGTGAGCTTGGAGGTCGAATATCCCCAGCCGACCGTTCCGTAAAGAAGCAGGTCGGCGAAGGTCCAACCGGCCTTCACGCGCGCGGAGGTGAGGAAATTCTGCTTGAATGATGTCGTGTTCAGGCTGCCGGACTTGATTCCGGAGGCGACGAAATCGGTTTCCGCCCCGCCCACGAGCCGAGAGGCCTGGAAATTGTAGCCGATATGCCCGCCGCCAATCCGGCCCGACGCGTTCACGCCATTGCCCGCGCCCAGCCCCGCGCCAATGTCAATGCCAAGACCAACCCCACTAAAATCCGCCGAAGCGCGTGAGGGCGTCGTCTGCAAGTCGAAATCGGCGCTGTGGGCGTTTGATGCGCAGGTGAGCGCAACGACGGCGGCGCAGAGCAGGGGGGATCGGGTCATGGTGCAAAACCGGGCTGAAGAACTGCCCAGTCAAAGTAACCGATCCCGCGCCGCAGCACCCGGATTGTTCGGATGGTGGATAATGAGGGCTTAACGTTCAGGCGGTGCGGTTGCTGGTCTCGCCGATGTTTTCGATCCACATGCGGATTGTCTGGCCCGGATGCAGGAACCGGTCCTGTTCAGCGCCCGTGCCTGCCGGCGTGCCCGTCAGCACGATGTCGCCAGGCAACAGCGTCACACGCTCCGAAAGATAGGCGATCTGTTCGGCGGTTGAGAAGATCATCTTGCCAGTGTTCGAATTCTGCATGAGCTCGTCATCGAGCCAGAGTTTCATGGCGAGATTGTCGGGATCGCCAATCTGGCTGGCCGGCGTGATGCAAGGGCCAAGAACGCAGCTCTTGTCGAAGCCCTTCATGCCGATGAAATCGGTCTTGAACAGCGATCCATCAGGCACATTGGGGCGGCGCATGAACTGGGCGTCGCGCACCGAAACGTCATTGGCGATTGTATAGCCCGCGACATAATCCAACGCCTGCTCCACGCTGACATTGCGTGCGGGGCGGCCGATTACCGCCGCCAGCTCGATTTCCCAGTCGATTTTCTCGGCGAAATCCGGGAGGTCGATGTCGACGCCCGTGCCGATCACGCTTTGGCGCACGGGTTTGAGGAAATGGAAGGGCTTCAGGCCGAGCGACTTTGGATCAGGCTCGCCCGCGCGGCCCATCTTGCGCGCCATGGCGTCGGCGTGATCAGCGTAGTTGGCCGCCGCGCAGAAGATCGATCCGGGATAGAGCAGGGGCGATAGCAGGGTCAGGCTGTCCATGGCGCCGATTTGTGTGGCCGGGCCAGCCTTTTCGACGCTCGCCGCTAGCCGGGGTTCGGCCGCAGCCCAGTCCTCGATCATCGCCAAGACGGTGGCGTCCGCCGCATGGCCCGTGAGCCGCGCTGCGTCGTGGACTTGCCCCGCGATCTCGACGCCGGCCCGAGCCTGCCCGGACGCGTCGCGATAGGTGAGCAGCTTGAACTGGGTCATGGAAGCCTCCCCAAAGATTTCCGCGGAGCTTAGCAGCGCTTCGCGGGGAGGCAAATCACTCAGAGTTGCTTGATGAAGCCCGCCAGACTCATCAGCCCTTCGGGCCAAGGGCCATGGCCTGAATCAACGTTGATGTGGCCGGCCTCGCCGGCGTCCAGCAGGCGGCTGCCCCAAGCGTAGCTGATCTCTTCGCTTTCCTCGTAGGGCGCATAGTGATCGTTGCGGCTCGCCACCAGAAGCGACGGAAAGGGCAGGGGCGCGCGCGGCAGGGGGCGGAAGCCGGGGCCAGCAGCTTCAAGTAGGACCGAATCGGCGGGGGGCGCGACGAGAAATGCGCCCCGCACGACGCCCTCGGGCAGTTGCGGAGCGGCATGGACTACGGCGGTCACGCCGAGCGAATGGGCCACTAGCAGAACAGGGCGTTCCGCCGCTTCCACCGCCGAGATGATCTTCTTCGTCCAGTTTTCAAGGCGCGGATTATGCCAATCGTCCTGATCGACTTGCCGCGCGGTGGAGAGTTTCGCAACCCACCGGCTCTGCCAATGGTCTGGCCCCGAGCCGCCAAGGCCGGGAATGACGAGGATATCAAAGTCAGAAGAACGCAAGGGAAGCCTGCCGCACCGGTGAATCAATCTGTCGCGCCCGATATGGGCTGGCTTCGCGTCGGGCGCAAGCGTTGCGTCAGATCAGTTTCAAACCGCGCAGGCTTGCATGGCCGTTGCGGCCGATGATGATGTGGTCATGGACCGAAATGCCCATCGGCCCCGCGATGGCGATGATGTCCTGCGTCATGCGGATATCGGCGTTGGAGGGCGTCGGATCGCCGGAAGGATGGTTGTGGACAAGGATGATGGCCGTCGCGCCCACTTCCAGCGCCCGGCGGATGACCTCCCGGGGATAGACAGGCGTATGATCTACGGTGCCGACGCCCTGAACCTCGTCGGTGATCAGATGATTGCGCTTGTCGAGGAAGAGAATCCGGAAAGTCTCGCGATCGGCGTTGGCCATGGCCGCGTGGCAATAGTCGATCACGTCTTTCCATGAGCCAAGCACCGGCCGGTCCTGTATGGCCTGCCTTGCGAGGCGCCGCCCGGCGGCTTCGATCAGCTTGAGATCGGCGGCGACGGAATCGCCCACGCCCTTCACCTCGGTCAACCGCTCGCGCCGCGCGCCCAGCACCCCCGAGAGCGAGCCAAAACGTGCGATCAGCTCCTTGGCGAGCGGCTTAACATCCCGCTGCGGAATGGAGCGGAAGAGCAGCAGTTCGAGAATTTCATAGTCGGGCAGGCCCTGGTCGCCCGTCTCCATAAATCGGCTGCGCAGGCGGTCGCGATGGCCCTTGTAATGAGGCGCCTCGGCAAGGCCCGCAGGGCGGGAGGGGGCGTCGTCCCCCTTCGTCACGCAGGGGCGCCGAAGGGCGGATGATGCAGCCCGCCGGGAGAAAGTGTGAAGATCTCGACGCCGGTCTCCGTCACACCGATCGTATGTTCGAACTGGGCGGAGAGGGAGCGGTCGCGGGTGACTGCGGTCCACCCATCGGACAATACCTTAACCTGCGGGCGACCCAGATTGATCATGGGCTCGATGGTGAAGAACATGCCGGGCTTGAGCACCGCGCCTTCGCCGGGCCGGCCATAGTGGAGAATGTTCGGCTCGTCGTGGAAGAGACGGCCAAGGCCATGGCCGCAGAAGTCGCGCACGACCGAGCAGCGTTCGCTTTCCGCATAGGTCTGGATGGCTGCGCCGATGTCGCCCGTGGTGGCGCCCGGCTTCACGACCGCGATGCCGCGCATCAGCGATTCATAGGTCACCTCCACGAGGCGCTCCGCCCGACGAGGAACCTCGCCAACGAGGTACATGCGGCTCGAATCGCCATGCCACCCGTCTACGATCAGCGTCACGTCGATATTGACGATGTCGCCGCTGCGCATCGGCTTGTCATCGGGAATGCCGTGGCAGACGACGTGATTGATCGAAGTGCAGATCGACTTGGGATAGCCGCGGTAGCTGAGCGGCGCCGGATAGGCCTTGTGATCCATGGCGAATTCAAAGGCGATCTTGTCCAGCATCTGCGTGGTCACGCCGGGCTTCACGAGCGGCGCGAGCATGTCGAGGGCTTCCGCCGCAAGGCGGCCGGCCTTGCGCATGCCCTCGAAATCGGCGGGGCCGTGCAGTTTGATCTGGCCGGTCTTGCGGGTGGGCGCCAGAGCTGCGTCGACGAAGGTCATCTCATCTCCGGGATGATCATTTGGGGAGCTGCCCTAGTCCTAGGACAAAGCAGCGGTCATGGAAAGATGTGGTTCCCACCATGCCCGGATTCGAGGGCTTCAAGGCGCGATTCTATAAATTCCCGTGGCGGTGTGCTTGTCGAAATCGCTGACCAAGGCTTCAATGGTCACGGTCCAGTCGCCTGCAGCAGGCAAATATAGGGAAGGAATTCGCCAGCCGCCGTCACTTGAGCGCCCCGCTGCGAGAACGCGCGGTTCCAGGCCAAGCCAGGGCGCCGACAGGGTGACAGTCACTTCCATCGCAGGAACAGGCTTGGCGGCGTGGTCCAGCAGGTCCACGCTCAACAGATTTTCCCCCAACCGTCCGGGTTCGATCCGCACCACGGTTTGGGTGTGGCCGCTCCATACCGCCAGCTGGTCCATTCCGCGCGCCTCGATGAGGGCGCGGGGCGGCGGCGTGAAGCGCCATGCGGCGATCACAGCGAAGATACAGATCATCAATACGATTTCGGCTGCGATGGTGCGTCCGATCCGCCGGATGGCTCCGCTAGCTGAAGTCAGCGCCAGAGGAGCGCCGATGCGCCGATTCCATAGGGCGAGCAGAAGGAGGGGAGC
>CANGOK010000029.1 GCA_947455285.1 Beijerinckiaceae bacterium
AAGACGCCCTCGCGACAGAAGCGACTCTTGGCGCAACGGGCACTGGCTCAACCGTCTATGTCTATCCCAATGTGCTGAACCGTGTGCTAGGCGCCAAGTTCAAACTCGTCATGGGCTACGGCGGTTCCAACGAAGCCATGCTGGCCATGGAGCGCGGCGAAGTCGAGGGACATTCCACCAGCTGGGAAGCTTATAAGTCCGCCCATCCCGACTGGATCAAGGATAAGAAGATCAATGTCGTCGTGCAGTATGGGCTGAACCGTCATCCGGATCTGCCTGATGTGCCGACCTGCGTTGAAATCGCCAAGACCGACGAGCAGAAGCAAATCCTTCGCGCCGTGGTCAACGCGACCGAGATCGGCAAGGCGATCCTTTCATCGCCGGGCATTCCAGCCGAACGCGTCACCGCGCTGCGCAAAGCCTTCATGGATATGACAGGGGATGCCGAGTTCATCTCCGAGCTTGAGAAAATGCGTGTGGAGCTCACGCCCATGGCCGGCGATAAGCTGCAGGAGCTCGTTCAGGAAGTCGGCAACCTGACGCCTGACCTCGTGCAGAAGATCAAGGTGGTTTACGGCGCCAATTGACGACGGCGGCGCTGACAAGCGAAGTTGATAAAAACCAACTGGGAGGGGAAAGACATGAGCGTCGAAGCTGTCGAGCCGCGCTATGCGCTGGGGGGAACCATCAGCTTTGATGATGCGCGCAGGCACCGCCTCATGGGCGGAAAATGCGCGGGTTGCGGCGCGAAGGTTTTTCCCAAACCGAAGATCTGTTCCTCCTGCTGGTCCACTGAACAAGAAGACGTCGCGCTCGCTACGCGCGGCAAGCTTTATTCCTTTTCCGTCGTGCATGCCGCCCGCAAGGGTTGGCCCTCGCCCTACGCCATCGCCTATGTCGACCTTGAGGATGGCGTGCGCATCTGCGCGCCGCTGGAGGGAGATGTCGCCAATCCGCCACCGCTTGATACGCCCGTGGAACTGATCGTCGGGACCTTGCGCACCGACGCCGATGGCGTGACGGTTCTCTCGCACAGATTCAAACCCGTCACGGAGGCGCGCTGATGCGTAAGGTCGCAGTCATCGGCGCCTCCATGGGGCGCATCGGCCGTTATCCCGAACTCATGTTCCAGGACCTTGGCTGGCCAGCCGTCAAAGGCGCCATCGACGATGCGGGCCTTGAGCGCAAACATATTCAGGCCGTCTATTGCGGCTCCGCCTATGGCGGGCGCCTCGCCGGCCAGAGGGCCTTGCGCCCCCTCGGCATGACAGGCATTCCCGTCATCAATTGCGAGAACGCCTGTTCGAGCGGCGCCACCGCTTTCCGCGAGGCCTACCACGCGATCGCCGAGGGCCGCTATGACCGCGTTCTAGTGCTTGGCATCGACAAGCTGACCATGCTCGGCGGCGGCGTGCTGCCGGGCCAGCCCGAAGACTGGGAAGTCGATGTGGGCCTCACCATGCCCGCGCTCTACGCCATGCGGGCGCGCCGCTACATGCATGAATTCGGCCTGACCCGTGAGCAGCTCTCGCAGGTCTCGGTGAAGGCGCGGCGTCATGGCGCGCTGAATCCCTTTGCGCAATATCAGAAGCCAGTGACGCTCGAAGAGGTCATGGCGGCGCGCCCTGTCGCCGAACCCTTCGGCTTGCTGCATTGCTGCCCCACAGGCGACGGCGCGGCGGCGCTGGTGCTTTGCGCAGGCGAGCTCGCCGCGCAATCGACCACGAAGCCCGTATGGATCGCAGGCGCCGAACTCACCTCTGGCCGCTTTGTCACTGGCTATCGCGACATCACCACGGCGGAGATCACCGAGCGCGGCGCACGTGAGATCTACGAGGAGACCGGCGTCAGTCCGCAGGATGTGAATGTGGCGGAGGTGCATGACGCCTTCGCCATCGCTGAACTCATGTATTACGAAGCGCTCGGATTCTGCAAAAAGGGTGAGGCGTTTCAGCTGCTGGAAAGCGGGGCGACGTCAGTCGGCGGACACATCCCCGTCAATATGAGCGGCGGCCTCTTGTCCAAAGGCCATCCCGTGGGTGCGACAGGCGCTGCGCAGCTTGTGGAGGTTGTCTGGCAGTTGCGCGGTCAGGCGGGCGCGCGTCAGGCGGTGGGCGCCAAGGTCGGCCTCACCCATTGCACCGGCGGCGGCATAGCGGGTCTCGACCACGGCGCTTGCTCCATCACAATTCTAAAGAGTTGAGGCGCGGCATGAGCGGCAATCCCAAAATGCTCGGCCATATTCGCGTGCTGGATCTTTCCCTGTTCCTGTCCGGCCCCTTCGGTTCGCAGATCCTTGCCGACATGGGAGCGGAGGTGATCAAGGTCGAGCCCGCAGGCGGCGACATGACCCGCCAATTGCCGCCAAATTTCATCGCGGGCGACAGCGCCTATTTCCACAGCGTCAACCGCAACAAGAAAAGCATCGTCATTAATTACAAGACACCCGAAGGGCTCGCGCTGCTGAAGCGCCTCGCCTGCGAATGCGATGTGCTTCTCGAAAACCAGAAGCCCGGCGGCCTCGCCGAACATGGCGTTTCCTACGACACCATTTCGGCCGTGAACCCGCGCATCGTTTATTGCTCGATCAGCGGATTTGGACAGGATGGACCGGAGAATCAAAGACCAGCGTATGACATGGTCATTCAGGCGGTTTCCGGCGGCATGAGCCTGACTGGAGAGCCCGATGGAAGCTCTGTGCGCGCGGGAATTCCCCTCGCGGATCTATCGGCAGGCATGTATGCGGCGACCGCCATTTGCGCTGCTTTGGAGTCGCGTCGTGAAACGGGACGCGGACGCTGTATCGACATATCCATGCTCGATTGCCAGATCGCCATGCTCACCTATCAGGCCTCCTATTATTTGGCGTCAGGCGTTGTCCCCGGTCGTCAGGGCAGGGGCCATGAGTCCATACCGAGCTACCGTTCCTTCACCGCACGCGACGGGCGCGATGTCGTGGTTTGCGCCAACACGGACCGCATGTGGAACTCGCTCTGTGATGCGGCTGGGCTTCACGAACTTGGCGCGGAAGCTGATTTGCAAACGCGACGCGGCCGTTACTATCACCGAGACCGCATCATAGCGGCCTTCGACAAGGCTTTTCTTGAGAAGGATGCGGATGATTGGGTCAAAGCGCTGCTTGCCGCAGGCGTGCCAGTCGGCACTGTCAACACTGTCGGCGAAGCCCTGCAAAATCCGCAGGTGTCATGGCGCAACATGATCCTTGAGCTAACGGACGACGAAGGCCACCATCTTCGCGTCGCAGGCAATCCGATCAAGCTGCCTCACGACGGCGAGCGCGACCACACATTCCCGCCACGGCTGGCGCAGCATACGCGCGAAGTGTTGCAGCAAGTGCTCCATCTATCAAACGTAGAGATTGAAGCGCTGGAAAGCCGCAACATACTCAAGGCGCTATAACTAGACACCGAACAAACAAATGAGAAATAAAGGGAGAGGGACATGATCAGCAAGACGCTTCGCCTCGCTTCGGTCTGCATCGCATGCATGGCCTGCGCAATGACCACCAGCATCGCCGCCGACCTTGTGAAGGTCGGTGTGTTGAACACCTCTGGCGACATCGCCGTGCATGTCGCTAATGAAAAGGGCTACTTCAAGCAGGAAGGCATCGACGTCGAACTCATCGTCTTCGACGCTTCCGCAAAGATGATCCCTTCATTGGGCGTTGGGGATCTTGATGTCGGGGGTGGCGCTACAGCCGTCAGCCTCTTCAACGCCATCGACCGCAAGGTGGGCGTGCGCATTGTGGCGGACAAGGGCCGCACGGAGCCTGGCTATATCTACCAAAGCTTCATGATCCGCAAAGATCTCATCACGAGCGGAAGATTCAAATCGTGGTCGGACCTGAAGGGCCTGAAGTTCGCACAAGGCGGCGCCGGAGTCGGGCCGCTTTCGGTCCTCAATCAGGCAGCGATCAAGGGTGGCGTCAAATACGAAGACATCGAAAAGTCCTTCATGAGCTTCCCACAACAGGTGGCCGCATTGAAGAGCGGCGCCATAGATGGCTCGATCATGAACGAGCCTTATAAAACCCTCGTCGCGCGTGATGGGCTCGCGGTTGAATTCGCGCCCTCCGAAGATGTGGTGAGCATGTATGAGCTTTCCCTGCTCTTCTTCGGAGACAAATTCCGTCAGGAGCGGGCGGATGTCGCGCGGCGCTTCATGCGCGCCTTCCTGAAAGCCAATCGGGATTATCTTGATGCGCTTGAAAAAGGCCGCTGGCGTCAGGATGGCGGCGCGGACGAAATCATCGACATCTTCTCGCGCAAATTAAACATCCCGCTTGATCTGGCGCGCAGCATCACGCCTCAGGCCACCGACCCCGACGGCAAGCCGGCGCTCGAAAGCATCGCTCGCGATCTCGCTTTCTTTCAGGATCAGGGCGAAGTCGCGAACAAGGCGCTGCGGGTGGAAGACTGCATCGATCTGTCTTTTGCAGAAGCAGCAGCGAAAGAATTGGGAGCCCATACGCGCAAGAAATAATCGCCGGTGATCTGAATGAACATCAATTGCGAAATTCTGGACATCCGCATCTTTCTGGCGATCATAGACTTCGGCGGCTTCCAGAGAGCCGCCGAAGTCCTCAGTCTATCCCAGCCCACTCTGACGCGTCGCGTCCAGATGCTTGAAACAAGCCTTGGCGCGAAACTTTTTAATAGATCGACCCGCCAAGTCTCAGTTACGCGTGCTGGCCGTGATGTTGAAGTTCATTTTCGGCGAATTGCGCGCGAATTTGAAAATTGCCTGGTCAGCCTGACTGATTTCGGGGTGAAGCCCTCGGGGGTCCTCACAATCGCCTGTTTGGAGACTCTGGCTGCCGCTTTCCTGCCAAGCGTTCTGCGCGTTTTTCAAGAGAAATATCCTGACATTCGTTTCCGCATCCGCGATGCGACCGCTCAAAAAGGGCTAGACTTTGTCGCAAATGGCGAGGCGGAGTTTGGCGTCAGCTCCCTTGGCTTCTCAAGACAGGAACTTGTCTTCACGCCGTTTTTCGATGAGCAATTCGCACTCGCCTGTCGGGCTGATCACCCCATCGCCGCAAAGAAACGGATCCGCTGGCAAGATATTCAAGATCTGCCTTTGATCGTCAGCGTGCGCAGCAACAGTCGGATACTGATTGATCAAGCGTTAGCGAAATCGGGGTTGAACCTCAATTGGTCCTATCAAATCTCGCATCTGTCGGCATCCTTCGGCTTGATCGAAGAAGGACTCGGCATGGCCGTCATGCCAATTCTCAGCCGACCGCTTATCGATCACCCGATCATTCGGATCATCCCCCTTGAAGACCCTGTCGTGAAGAGGACTATCGGTTTCATTGAAGCCAAAAACCGGCAATTGTCTCGCACAGCCGAAGAGTTAAAGGAGACGATCCGCAATTACGCTAATCAAATTGCGGTGCGGAACCTCTAGAATAGAAGGCGTTCAAAATCAAAACGCACGACCAACGGCATATCCAGCCAAGGCCGTTATTCCCGTCAGCAATGCCCCCCAGGTCATGTCGACGAGCGTTAGCGCCAATGGCCACACTTTTAGCGTCGCCTGATTGGTGAGATCATAGACGCCATAGCCAACGAGGCCGAACGCAAGACCGTAAAGAGCAGCGATGCGCCAGCTTTCCGCAGCCAATCCCGGCTGCACGGCGAAAAATGACACGCCGAAGGCATAGAGTAGATAAAAGATAATGGCTGGGCCAGGCCGGAATCCGTCCATCGCCAGACCTTCCATCGCTGGCCGATAGAAGGTGTCGCCCATTCGGCTAAGCCATACAAAGTCGACGCCAACAAAAACGATGAGTGTGGCGGCGTAGATCGCAAGCATCTTCATCATCACGCTCCCGGTTTCCTGAGGAGATAAAAACCAACGTCCGTGGCGCCTTCCATGAACCCCGCCTGGCAATAGCAGAGGTAATAGACCCACAGACGCCTAAACTTTTCATCGAAGCCCTGCGCTTCAATCTGCGGCCAGCGCGCTTCGAAACGCACACGCCAATCGGCGAGTGTTCGGGCGTAGGACATTCCGAATGTTTCGCTCTTGGCGAGGATCAGGCCCGCGCTCGAGGCTTGCTCCGCAATCGCTGATTTTGTCGGAAGAAAGCCGCCGGGAAAGATATGTCGCTGAATGAAGTCAGGCGCCTCACGATAGGTTTCATACCGTGATTCATCGATGGTGATCGCCTGTATCAACGCGCTGCCGCCGGGCTTCAACACCTCAGCGATCTTTCCAAAATACTGCGGCCAGTAGGCCTCTCCGACAGCCTCGATCATTTCAATGGAGACCACCCGGTCAAACTGCCCGGCGACATCCCGATAATCCTGAAGTCGCAGTTCGACTGGCGCGCCCGCACAGCGCGTCTGTGCAAAGGCGAGCTGAGCTGGCGATAGGGTGAGACCAGTGACCGAACCTGCCCCACACCCTGCCAAATGATTGGCGAGCGCGCCCCAGCCACAGCCAATCTCAAGAATATCTTCATCGCCACGCAAATCCATGAGAGCAGCGATATGTTTCAGCCGATTGAGCTGCGCATCCTCCAGGGTCTCAGCGCCCGGTTCATAGAGCGCCGAAGAATAAAGCATCGTTTCATCAAGCCACTCGGCGAAGAAGTCATTGCCAAGATCATAATGGCTGATGATGTTGCGGCGGCTACCGCGTCGGCTATTGCCACGCAGACGGTGACGCAGGCGATTGAAAAGCCGGTGCGCGAAATTCCCATAAAGCCCGTCAAGAACAGAGGTGTTCAACGCGCCAAAACGCAAAAGCGCGACAAGATCAGGCGTCGTCCATTCACCCGCGATATAGCCCTCAGCAAAACCAATATCGCCTTGCAGGATCATGCGGCGTAGCGCGCGCCAATCCCTCACGACAAGGCTTGCGTCCGGTCCCGGCCCGCCTTGCGCCTCTAGCGTCTCACCAGACGGAAGACTCATGCTTAGAGAACCGTGGGCCACCTTGTCGAGAAGTGGCTGCAGGGCGAGAGCGAACGGATGCACGAAGAAAGCGCGCTTGTTTACTTCAGACCGGGCGAGGCTGATGGACTTCATTTTAAAGGCTCATGTCTCTGCGCGAACAAATGTGATCGGATTTTGCGGGGGGGACGGTCGATTGCGCAAGCCAATACCCTTCCGCCACAGTTTCACCGCCTCCCAATGGATCGCCCCGAGCACTCTCATGGGCAGGGCGGGCGTAGTGAAAAAGAGACGGATCAAGGCGGCGTCATTCAAAGTGCGTCGGCGCGCGTAATAGCGAGCGGTCAACATCGAGCCCTGCTCATCGCTGACATCGATCACGAGGCGCAAAAGCTTATCTGGCGCCACAAAGCGAAAGGCGTAGGCCAAATCCATGTCCATGAACGGCGAGACATAAAAACCCTTGGCGCAGGATTGGCTCTTCTCGACGCCGTCGCCGTTCTTCACGGGGATCAGATAGGAGTGGCGTTCACCGAATGTATTGTCGACTTCCCAAATCATCGCCGCAAGCGCGTCATCCGCGTCGAAACAATAATAGACGCTGAGCGGATTGAAGGCGAAGCCGAGCATGCGGGGCATGGTCAGCAGCAAGATTCGTCCACCCGGCAGATCAATGCCCGCCTTGCGCAAGGCGTCGTCCACTTGAACTCGCAGCGGGCGATTCGAACCGTCGCCACGGTCGCGGTTGTAAAACGAAAACAGATTGAATCGGTCAATGGAAAAGAAACGCAGGCTACGCGCGCTCTCCTCCAATCGATCCAGATCCAGCAGCACGGAGAAAATGCGGTAGGCGAAGCGATGCTCGCGCGGACGGCGGCGAAAATGAGTCACTACGCCGCTGTAGAGCGCGCCCGCAGCGGTCATCCCACCAACTCCGATTTGGTTGGCGTCGGCCCAAGAAAGATGCGGCCGTTCTGATTGGGAGCCGTCCAGGGCCGAGGCCGGCCACCCAATTGCTCCGCAACCGCGAGACCCGCCTGCAAACCATCCTCATGAAAGCCTGCGCCAAAATAGGCGCCGCAGAACCAGACCCGATCGGCGCCCTGGAGCGTCCAGAGCCTTCGCTGGGCATGGAGCGCCGCAAGATCGAATTGGGGATGGCGATAGTGGTCCTGCGCATGGATGGCGTCATCCCGCGGCGGCTCAGGCGGATTAAGCGTGACGAAGAGCGGCGGCGCATCGCCTAGCGGTTGGAGGCGATTCATCCAGTAGCTCACCGCCAGCGCGCCGCGGTCGCCTCTCTGGGCCAGATAATTCCAGCTGGCCCAGGCGGCCTTGCGGCGCGGCATCAAACGATCGTCGGAATGAAGGTAGGCGACATTGGGCTGGTAGCGGAATGCTCCAAGGATTTCGCTTTCTTCAGCCCTGGGAGCCTCCAGCATGGCGAGCGCCGCATCAGCATGTGCGGCGATCACCACAGCGTCGAAATGATCGACACCGCCAAGCACATCGCGCACTTCTACGCTGTCGGGTCGACGTGTAATGCGCGTAACAGCAGCTCCAAGGCGGATTTCGCTGACCCCAGCCGCAAGCTTTCCGACATAGTGACGAGAGCCTCCACGCACCGTGCGCCAGACAGGACGCCCCGTGAGCTTGAGAAGGCCATGGTTGTCGCAAAACCGAATAAAGGAAGTCGCGGGATAGGCGCCAACTTCGTCCGCAGGTGTGGACCAGATGGCGGCGGCCATGGGGTAGAGGTGATCGCGGATAAAGGCCTCGCCATAACGCCCACGCGCCAAATAATCATCGAGACTGATGTCGGCGACCTGGCTGAGATCACGGGGAGCTTCGCGATAAAAGCGCAGGAGGTCGCGAATCATCGACCAAAAGCGCGGCTTCAAGACGTTTCCCGGCTGGGCGAAAAGCCCGCGAATGTCCGTACCCGCATATTCCAAAGCGCCCTGATCGAACGACACGGCAAAGGACATTTCTGTCGGCGCAGTTTCTACGCCGATATGGTCGAAAAGCGCCGTGAGATTTGGATAGGTCGGCTCATTATAGACGATGAAACCCGTATCGACGTCGATTTCGCGCCCGGCAAGATGAATCGTTCGGGTGTTGGCGTGACCACCAAGCCTATCATCAGACTCGTAGAGCGCCACCTGATGATCGCGCGACAAGGCCCAGGCGCAGGACAAGCCGGAGACTCCGGCGCCGATCACTGCGATTTTCTGACGGCCTTGATCCGAGCGCTGAGAAAAATCCATTTCGATCCCGGGGGAAACTGCTTACTCGCAGTGAGTTACGCTCTGATGAGCCCTGCGGATCAATCCATCCGTTTTCGAGGCGCGTATCAAGCCCATGTTGTTCATTATTTGCGCCCTCGGCGTCTCTTTGGCCATGAGTTTCGCCTGGCTGGTGCGTATCCGCACCGGTCAAAGCGGCTGGATCGATTGCATCTGGTCGGCCGCGACCGGCGCAGGCGCCCTCGCCTTTCTCGCGCCTCAGGACGGACGCAGCCTATTCGCCGCCGCGCTTGTAGGGTTCTGGTCCTTGCGACTGGCGGCACACATCGCCATGCGCACCCGCGGAGCAGGGGAAGATCCGCGCTATGGGGCGCTTGCGGATGAATGGGGCGCCGATTTTTCTCGTCGCCTGTTTATTTTTCTCCAGATACAGGCGGCGGCGGCCCTGCCGCTGATCGCCGCTGTCGGCGTCGCAGGTCATTCGCCGCGCCCCTTCCCTGATTGGGCAGATGGCCTTGGCCTAGTCATCGCAATTTGCGGGATCGCCCTTGAAGCCGTGGCCGACGCGCAATTGCGCAGCTTTCGTCGCACGGCGCCGCCGCATTCGCTTTGCGAGCGCGGCCTTTGGGCCTATTCGCGCCATCCCAACTATTTTGGAGAATTTCTTTTCTGGTGCGCGTGGCCCTTTATCGGCTTCGGCGATTGGCGCGCCGTCGCCGCGCTCATGGCGCCAGCCTTGATGTACTGGCTGCTGAACCATGTCAGCGGCGTCCCGCTACTGGAAAAATACCTGAGTGCGTCGCGCGGCGCAGCCTTCGATGATTACGTCGCGCGCATTCCACGCTTTTTCCCGGGGCGGCCCCGTCAAAAATCAAATGCGGCCTGACTACGTGGACCGCTCGCGCGCGCGAAGGCCGCCTCTCCTTCAGCCCTGATGTTTTCGCGCTCCGCTTCTGTCACGCCGACAAGCCGACGATAAGGCAAAGCCATACGTGGGTTGGCGGCCAGCTTCGCCTGGTTTCGTTCCAGAAAACTCCAGTAAAGCGGATTGAAAGGGCAGGCCTTGTCGCCTGTCTTGACCTTAGGATTGAATGAGCAGCTGCTGCAATAATCCGACATGCGGTCAATATAGGCGCCCGACGCCGCGTAGGGCTTGCTCGCCATCACGCCACCATCCGCATGCAGCGCCATGCCATGGACGTTGGGCAGCTCGACCCATTCGAAAGCGTCTGCATAGACGATATGAAACCAGTTCTGCACCGCCTGCGGATTCAGCCCAGCCAGCAAAGCGAAATTGCCGATGACCATCAAACGCTGGATATGATGGGCATAGGCATAACGGCTGGTCTGACCGATGGACTGCGACATGCAGAACATGGGCGTGTCCGCAGTCCAGAAAAATTCTGGCAGTTCCTCATGTGCGTTCAAGGCGTTTGATGCGCCATAGTCGCGGTCACGCCAATAAAGACCACGCACATATTCACGCCACCCGAGGATCTGCCGGATGAACCCTTCGACAGAAGCTAGGGGCGCGGCGCCGCTCCGCCATGCTTCTTCCGCACGCAGGCAAATTTCGCGTGGCTCAAGCAGGCCAATGTTGAGCGCGGGCGCGATGAGACTATGCCGCAGGAATGGCGCGTCAGTTTTCAT
Organism: Beijerinckiaceae bacterium; assembly: GCA_947455285.1. Taxonomy (GTDB): domain Bacteria; phylum Pseudomonadota; class Alphaproteobacteria; order Rhizobiales; family Beijerinckiaceae; genus Terripilifer. Next base: position 10,820 of record CANGOK010000029.1, read on the forward strand.
CGCATCCTGCGCATCGCCAAAGCTGGGCAGATGATTGCGGATGAAATCATCCAGCGCCTCTAACGCCTGCGCTCGCGTCACTGGCCATCCAAAATCCGCAGTCTCGCCGAAGTGATCAACGAAATGGCGCTCAACAAGAGAAATGACGTCACGGGTTATGGCGTCAGGCGCAAAAGCGATGCGCGAAGGGGCAGGAACACCACGCGGCCAAGGCTTGCGGTTTTCAATGTCATAGTTCCACGCGCCGCCTGCAGGTGAGCCGTTCTCCATAAGAAGGCCGGTTTCCGACCGCATCACGCGATAGAAATATTCCATGCGGAAGCTTTTCCGTCCCTGGGCCCATTCTGTGAAACGAGCTTGCGAACAAAAGAATCGATCATCCTCTCGCTTCTCAATGGGAATTGGCAAGCGGAACGCCAGCGCATCAAATTTGTCCGCTACGCGCCATTCGCTGGGCTCGGTGATGACAAGTCGAGAGTATGCGCCCTGCGCCATTGCGCGAGCGATCTCCCCTTCGAAGCTGCCCGTATTCTGGGGATCATCCAGTTTCGAATAAAAGACCTCGAAACCCTCATCGCGCAGGCTTTGGGCGAAATGGCGCATGGCGGCGAAGATCATCGCAATCTTTTGCTTATGATGCCTGATATGCCGCGCCTCTTCGGCGACCTCGACCATCAGGATGACGTCGCGCTCAGGGTCTGCATCACGCAAGCTGGCGAGACGACGCGAGAGCTGGTCACCCATGACAAGGCGAAGCACGCTCATGCCTTGCGCTTCCGGTTACGCCGGCACCTTTCCGAACAATAGATGACCTCTTCCCACATGGCGGCCCATTTACGCCGCCAAACGAAGGGACGCTGGCATATGGGACAGGTCTTTGTCGGCAGATCGGACTTGGCGATTCCACGCGGCATGTCAGGCGGCCGCCGTAAGATCTGAGAGCGCCAGAATAGCGATGAACGTAAGACCCACCAACATGCCCGCGCTCTTTATAAAACCACGCCGTTTTACGAACAGCGCGAAATACTGGATCAGAGTTCCACCTCACCCAGCTCCACCCGGCTTCAGCGGTCTTCACCGGCGCGGATTGCAGCAAAGCTTGGGCCGCAACCTTTCAAGTGAGAGCAACAACGCAATTCGCAGCGAAGGTTTGCAATGCGTAATCTCTGGTCCGGGCGCCACTCAAAGAATGCGCCAGCGAGGCCGGCCTTAAGTCCGCAGGGATGTCTTGGGCGCCAAATAAAAGCATCGCAAATTATTCAAACGAACATGTAATGTTGATTACTAGAAATAGGAATGACTTGTACATTTCAAAAAATGAACATTTATATTCCTTGATGCTCGATTGTAACGCTTTCGCCGTGTTGAAGCTGAGAAAGGTCAGCCGGGAATTGCTGCCCTTCCGCAGCTCTTTATCACTTGATATTTTATTGATCCTCGCGAGCGGGCGAGGCGAATTTGAATTGAGAGAGTTGTTCAAATTGATTCGAGCGACGCCAACCGCGACGAGGCTTCACGTTCAATCCTTAATTGATGATGGCCTGATAGAACTTGGGCAACATCCGACAAACCGCCGCTGTAAAGTTGTCAATCTAACAAACGCGGGCTGGACGCTTATGCGTGAATATGAGCTGCAGATCCAAGAATGTTTCAGCGGATGGGTGCAGGTCAGCGAACAGCAATGATCGCGCGTTTTTAATCATCATTCACAGCAATAGCGCGGCGCATCTCGCAAGCGTCCCGCCAAACAAGCTTCATACGATAAGAAGCTCGTCATCTCCCGGCCCTGATATTAGGGCGTTCGATGGGAAGTTTAGAAATATCGCTTACGTAGAAGCGGATGGTGGAGCCAGACGGAATCGAACCGACGACCTCTTCAATGCCATTGAAGCGCTCTCCCAACTGAGCTATGGCCCCACTTTTTGAAGCCCCGCTAGCGAGGCTTCGATGCGCGATCCCTTGGGAAGGACCGGGGCAACCGCGTCGATGACGTCAGGTTGCGGGCGGGTGTATAGCTTGAACATACACCCTTCACAAGCCCGTCAGACAAAAAACATTCATTCTGTCTGCAAGAGCCCGGAAACGAGGGGATCAGCTCTCCTCGTCGTCCTCGATATCGCCGTCGATCAAGCCAGCGACATCGTCCGTATCGCCCTCTTCCTCTTCAAGGAAGGTTTCGTCAGCGACATCGTCCTCGATCTCGATATCGTCGTCGCTCGTCACCACGGCCTTGTCTTCACCGGCGTCGGCGTCCTCCAGCGACACGAGCTCCACATTGCCCACATCGGCTTCCGAATCATCGTCAGCGGCGGCTGCGCGCGCCGGAGCACGGCTCAGGGCCACGGGCTGGAAGGTGGTTCCGCACTTGGGACACACGATCGGGTCACGGGAGAGGTCGAAGAATTTCGCGCCGCAATTCTGGCACTGGCGCTTCATGCCGAGTTCGGGTTTCGCCACTGGTCAGGACCTCTGCAAATGAGCTGGATTCGCGGCGGCCTTCGGCGCGCGAAAGCCGAGATGGATGGACCCGGTTAGTCGGGCGCGCGCCGCCTGTCAAATGAGAAAATGCGTCATCAGGCGGAAGGCGGCCGTCCTCCCGCTGTTTCGTGACAGATGCCCGCGGGCCATGCTAGGACCCAGCCGGTCAGCGAGCGTCAAGAGGTACATGTGTCCGCCACATCAGCGCCCCCATCCAACGGCCAGGGTCACGGCCATGGCCCCGCCAGTCCGCTCACCGCGCGCCGCTGCGGCGCCCTGCAGGGCAGTCTGCGCCCGCCGGGCGACAAATCGATCTCCCACCGCGCCCTGATCATGGGCCTGCTCGCGGTCGGCGAGACCACGATTGAGGGCCTTCTGGAGGGCGACGACGTGCTGCGCACCGCAGAGGCCTGCCGGGCGCTCGGGGCCAAGGTGGAGCGTCTGGGACCGGGTCATTGGCGCGTTGAAGGCGCCGGCCTTGGCACGCTGTCGACCCCGCGTGCGGTCATGGATTTCGGCAATGCTGGCACCGGAACGCGCCTGATGATGGGTGTGGTCGGCGGCCACGACATCACCGCCACATTCGATGGCGACGCCTCCCTGCGCAAGCGCCCCATGCGGCGCATTCTCGATCCGCTGATCCTCATGGGAGCGCAGGTGGTGTCCGAGGCTGAAGGCGGGCGCGTGCCGGTCACGCTGAAGGGCGCCGCCGATCCGACCCCCATCGAATACCGCACCCCCGTGCCGTCAGCCCAGCTGAAGTCGGCCGTTCTGCTCGCCGGGCTCAATTCCCCCGGCCGCACGACCGTCATCGAAACCGAGGCTTCGCGCGATCATACCGAAAAGCTGCTGGCCTATTTCGGCGCCGAGATCACCAGCGAGCCCCATGGCGAGCATGGCCGCAAGATCACCCTCGAAGGGCGCCCCAACCTGCGGCCGCGCCCCGTGATCGTGCCCGCAGACCCCTCCTCCGCCGCATTCGCGCTGGTGGCGGCGCTGATCGTTCCGGGCTCCAACGTGACCATCGAAGGGCTGATGATGAACCCGCTACGGGTTGGCCTGCTCGATTCGCTCATGGAGATGGGCGCCGACATTACTGTCCTCGAGCGCCGCATCGAAGGTGGCGAGGATGTGGCTGATCTGCGCGTGCGCCATGGCGCGCTCAAGGGCGCCGATATCCCGGCCGCCCGCGCTCCCGCCATGATCGACGAATATCCGATCCTCGCGGTCGCCGCAGCCTTCGCTCAGGGGGAGACGCGCATGCGCGGGCTCAATGAGCTGCGGGTCAAGGAATCGGACCGCCTCGCGGCGGTTTCCGATGGCCTCACCGCCTGCGGCGTCAAGAACCGCATCGAGGGCGATGATCTCATCGTGGAGGGCGCGGGATCTGCGCGCGGAGGCGGCGTGGTCGCAACCCATCTCGATCACCGCATCGCCATGAGCTTCCTCGTGATGGGCCTCGCCAGCGAAGCGCCCGTGACGGTCGATGACGCCAATATGATCGCCACCAGCTTCCCCACCTTCCGCCCGGCCATGGAACGGCTCGGCGCCACGTTTGGGTGAAGCCATGATCATCGCACTCGACGGGCCCGCAGCCTCGGGCAAGGGAACGCTGGCGCGTCGGCTTGCGGCCCATTTCGACCTGCCCCATCTCGACACCGGCCTGCTTTATCGCGCCACAGCCCGCGCCCTCATGGATGCAGGCGAGCGGCTCGACAACGAGGCACGAGCCGTTGAGGCCGCGCGCGGCCTCGCCCTGATGGATTTCGACGAGGAAAGCCTGCGCGGTCGTGAAATGGGCGAGGCGGCCTCGGTGGTCGGCGCCATTCCCGCAGTGCGCGCGGCCCTGTTCGACATGCAGCAGGCCTTCGCCAGCCGCCCAGAAGGCGCAGTGCTCGACGGGCGCGACATCGGCACGGTGATCTGTCCGCAGGCGCAGGTGAAGATCTTCGTCACCGCGAGCGCCGAGACCCGCGCCAACCGCCGCGCGCTCGAACTCGCCAAGCGCGGTGAGAAGGTGGATTACGCCGCCGTGCTCGACGACATCCGCAAGCGCGACGAGCGTGATTCCCACCGCTCCGCCGCGCCTCTTGTGGCGGCGGCGGATGCGGTCTTGCTAGACACAACCCACCTCGACATCGAGGCCGCCGTAAAGGCCGCCCTCGCCATCGTCGAGGAGAGGGCGGCGCTGAAGGCTTAGACCTTCCCCGCGAAAGCGTCCGCGAGCAGCGCATGGGCCAGCGCATAGCCGTAACGGCTGGCGTGGGCGGAATATTGCGAGGACGGCGGGCGATTTGCGGAGGGGTCGGTGAAGCTGTGGTAGACCCCGCCGAAGGCGAGGATCGTCCAGTGCGCGCCGGCCTTGCGCATCTCGTCCTCAAGCGCGTCCCGGTCGCCCTTGGGGGCGATCGGATCGTCGGCGCCATGCACCGCCAGCACCTTGGCCTTCACGGCTCCCGGCTCAGCAGGCAACCCAGTGCGCAGATTGCCGTGGAAGCTCGCCACCGCCGCCACATCAGCGCCCGAGCGCGCGAGGTCGAGGACGTTGGACCCTCCGAAGCAATAGCCGAAGGCGGCGCGCTTCGTGGCGTCGCCAACGCCGCGCGCCTTGGCGGCGCTGGTCATGGCCTCAAGGGCGGCGTTGATGCGCGCGCGGGTTTCCTGCGGCTGCTTGATCAGCGGCCCGAGGAACTCCATCGGGACTTCCTGACCCGTGGGGCGCCCTGTGAGGCCATACATATCCGCGAGGAAGACCACATAGCCCTGCTGTGCCATTTCGCGTGCGCCATCGATGGACTTTTCCGTGACACCCATCCAATTGGGGGCCATGAGGAGCAGGGGCAGACCCCGCGCCGCCTCGTCATAGACCAGCACGCCCTCGCAATTCACCGCGCCAACCGAATAAGCAATTTTCTCGATTTTCATGTCTTTCCCCCCGATTGAATTCAGACGTCGTTCCAGATTTCGCGCGCGGTCTCGACGACGAGCCGCAGCTTGGCTTCCTGCTCTTCCGGCGTCACCGGATTGCCCTCCTCCACGCTGGCGAAGCCGCATTGGGGGCTGATGGCGAGGCGGTCGAGATCGACGAAGGCGGTGGCGTCGGCGACGCGGCGCTTCAGCATGTCCTTGTCTTCAAGAGCGCCCGCCTTGGTCGAGATCAGGCCGAGCACGACCGTCTTGCCCTTGGGGGCGAAACGCAGCGGCTCGAAACCACCGGCGCGCTCTGAATCGTATTCGAGATAGTAGAAGGGTATCTCCAGCGCGTTGAAGAGCCGGTCGGCGACCGAATCATAGCTGCCCTCGGAATGGAACTGACCGGCGCGATTGCCACGGCACAGATGCATGCCGATATGCATCTTGGGCGCAGCGCGCAGCACCTGATTGGTCACTTCTATATAATGGTCGATCAGGGTCGACCAATGATCGCCTCGGGCGGCCAGCTCCTCCTGCACATGGGGGTCGCCGAATTTGGCGAAAGCGGTCTCGTCGATCTGGACATAGGTGCAGCCAGCGTCCGCCAGCGCCTTCAATTCCTTGACAAAGGCGTCGACCGTGTCGGCCCAGAACGTGTCCATGTCCTTGTAGGCGCTGGCGAGAACCGCCTGGTCGCCGCCCCGGAAATGCAGAGCGCAGGGGCCGGGAATGGTGATCTTGGGCGTGAGCTTCGTTTTCGACTGCAGAAACTTGAAGTCTTCAACATGGATCGGCTTCGTCCATTGCAGGCGCGAGCGCACGCGCGCCTGCGGCTGGACGCCGCGACGCGGAACCAGCGCCTGGCCCTGCTGGTCGGCGGGAACCCAGGCCGGATCGATGTCGCCGAGCTGGGAGAAGAAGAAGCTGTGGTAGGAATGGCGGCGGAATTCGCCGTCGGTGACAAAGCGCAGGCCGACCCGTTCCTGAAGCGCCACCGCGTCCCCAATCGCCGCATCTTCGGCCTGCCGCAGGGCGTCATCGCTGACCTGTCCAAAGCGATGTTTGCGACGCAGCTCCAGAAGCCCGGCCGGGCGAAGGAGACTGCCGATATGTTCGGCGCGGAAAGGCGGATGCTGCAAGTTTTTTCCTCCGGTGAAACGCGCGCGGCATTGGTGACGCGGCACGGCGCCATCATCTCAGGCTCCGCAGGAAACACAATGGGCGATGGCGAGCCCTCGCGGAGCGCCACTTGATCGCTGCAATATTGTTGTTATGATTAAGTTCTGTTTCAGAGCCAAGTTTTTGCGAAAATGGAGTTTCTTCAATGAAATTGCCTCACGTTCTCAGTGGCCTTTTCCTCGCGTTCTGCCTGACGCCCGTTTCCGCCACCGCACAAGACGCGCCGCCCGCCTGGGCGTACCACCTCGACCCCGGCTCTGCGCCTTTGCCCGCCAAGGCGGATGATGGCTCCCAGCGCAGCGTTCCTGGCAGCGAGGTGAGCATGACTCTTACCGAAACGCGAAACCGGTTCCTCGCGAACGATTGGCATCCGACGAACCATCCGGCGATGCCCGAGTCCGTGCTCCATGGCCGCAAGCCCAACACCTACGCCTGCGGCTTCTGCCACCGCGCTGAAGGGCAGGGAGGCGCCGACAGCGCCAATATCAGCGGTCTAGACAAGGACTATATCGTGCGGCAGGTGCAAGAAATGCGCTCCCATGCCCGCGCGACCGCGGCCGATCAACGCCTGCCCATGGTCCTGAAAAGCCATGTCGCGGGCTCAGTCACGGATGAGGAGCTTGAGGCGGCGGCGGCCTATTTCTCGAGCCTGCCGAGGCGATCCTACGTCAAGGTCGTCGAGACAGACGTCGTGCCCAAAACCGCCGCCTATCTCAACCTCTGGCTCGTGCCCGCCCCGGGCGGCGGAACCGAGCCTCTGGGCCAGCGGATCATAGAGATGCCCGACGACACCGACCGTTTCGAACTGCGCGACAGCCAAGCGCCCTTCACCGCTTTCGTGCCCCGCGGCAGCATCGAGCGCGGGCGGGCGCTGGTGGAGAGCGGCGGGGAAGCGGACGCGCCTTGCGCCGGCTGCCATGGCGAAGGCCTGCAAGGCGACCTCGGCCCGAAGCTCGCAGGCCAATACGCGACCTACATCGTCCGCCAGCTCCATGATCTCAAAACCGGCAAGCGCAAGGGCGAAAACGCCAGCCTCATGGAGCCCATCGTCGAGAAACTCACGCTGCCCGACATGATCGCGCTGGCCGCCTATGTGGCCAGCCTGAAGCCATGAAAACAGCGGAAACGCTTGTGGTCGCCCCCTGCGCCTGATAAGAGTCCCGCCGCCTGCGGCTTTCCGCCTTGGGCGATGCTTCTGACCGCCGGTCTGCGCCGGCCCGCCATTGGCGGGGCTCTGTCCAACGAGACGAGCGCCAGCGGGAAGGAGCCAGGATCACTCGAACCGCCGGCGCATGCCCGACCAGGGCGCTCAGGAGTCCCAATGTCATCTTCTATGTCCAGCTTCTCGCCTTCGCGCGATGATTTTGCTGCTATGCTCGATGCGAGCTTTTCCGAGAGCGAGGCCTATGAAGGCTCGGTCGTCAAGGGAATCGT
>CANGOK010000030.1 GCA_947455285.1 Beijerinckiaceae bacterium
CTCGGTCTTATTCCACCTGCCGGGGCGTCCTGTCCCCAGCCCTGAGAAAGCCGATTATGGCGAACGAAAAACGTCCCACCAGTCAGGAGCAGGCTCGCATGGGCCAGCTCGCCACGCTTCCGGTTTTCCTGAAGCTGCAAGGCAGGCGCGTGGTCATTTCGGGCGGCTCGGAAGCGGTCGCATGGAAGGCGGAGCTTTTCGCGGCCGCCGGCGCGCGGGTGGAAGTTTTCGCGCCTGAGCCTTGCGATGCGCTGGCGGCGCTGGGAGCTTCCATAGAGATCAAGCCGAAGTCGTTGACATCCGGGGACCTCGCAGGGGCCGCTGCCGCCATCGTGGACGCGCAGGACGACGCCGAGGCCGCCGCCTTTCACGCCATGGCGCGGGCGGTAGGCGTTCCGATCAACATCATCGACAAGCCCGCCTGGTGCGATTTCCAGTTCGGCGCGATCGTTGAGCGCTCACCCCTCGTGGTCGCGATCTCGACCGACGGCGGCGCGCCAGTCTTCGGGCAAATGCTGCGCGCGCGCATAGAAACCCTCTTGCCCGAAGGCTTTCGCGCTTGGGCGCAGGCGGCGCGGGATTGGCGTCCGCGCGTCTCTGCGCTCAATCTTGATTTTCGCGCGCGCCGGCGGGTCTGGGAGCTTTTCGCCCGCCGCGCCTTCAACCATCCCGAACGGGCGCCGGGCGAAGCAGATCTTGAGGCCTTGTTGGCCGAGGCCAAAGAGGCAGGCGCCCCTGAGGCTCGGCGCGGCTCGGTCGCTCTCGTGGGGGCAGGTCCGGGCGATCCGGAATTGCTCACCCTCAAAGCCGTTCGCGCGCTGCAATCAGCCGATGTGGTCCTGTACGACGATCTCGTCCTGCCGGGCTCGGTGGCGCTCGCGCGCCGCGAGGCCGAGCGCCTGAACGTAGGCAAGCGCGGCTACAAGCCATCTTGCACGCAGGAAGACATCACCGCTTTGCTGGTCAAATTGGCGCAAGAGGGCAAGAGGGTGGTGCGGCTCAAGGGCGGCGATCCCATGATCTTCGGCCGCGCTGGCGAAGAGATCGCAGCCCTCAGAGCAGCGGGCATCGACCTGGAGGTCATTCCCGGCGTCACGGCAGCCTCGGCCGCCGCTTCCGCCCTGCAGACCTCGCTCACCGAGCGCGCCGTCGCGAGGCGGCTTCAGTTCATCACCGCCCATGCCCGCGACGGCAAGCTGCCGGATGATCTTGACTGGCGGGCGCTGGCCGATGAAGGCGCCACCACCGCCGTCTATATGGGCCTGAAGACCCTGCCGCCTCTGGTGACGCGCCTGCTTGCCGAGGGGCTTCCGCCCGATACGCCCACGGTGCTCATCGAGCGCGTGTCATGGGATAGCGAGCGACGCATCGCCGCCAAGCTTGTCGACTTGCCGGAAACCGCGGCTTCAGCAGGTCTTGTTGGTCCTTGCATGGTGCTGATTGGCCGGGCGCTCACCAGCGTCGGAGCGCCGCCTCAAGACGCCAGGACCTGATCGACCGTCGGCCTTCGCTGGAGGCGCCCCAACGGAACCATTGAGAAGCGAGAGGATTAACCGCGCTGGGGGCTATGCAGGAGATGGCTATGCAGCAAGCAGGCAAGGCCTCTAGCTCTACGCGCGGTTTTGCGTCGATGGATCGAGAAAAGCAGCGCGAGATCGCTCGTAAGGGCGGCCGCAGCGTTCCCAATGAGAAACGCAGTTTCTCGCAAAACCACCAACTCGCGTCCGAAGCCGGGCGGAAGGGGGGACATTCGTCCCACGGGCGGCGGCGTGCCTCGACTGAAGGCGAACACTGAACTTCGCCAAAGGAAATTGAAGCTACTACGGGGCCGCCGAAGGGCAGCCCCGTTTTTCTTGAAGATGATCTATTCTTCGGTCGACTTTTCGGCCGCCGGCTCGCTCTTCTTGCGCGCGCCGCCATGTGAAGCGTGGCCGCCCTTGCGTCCCGCCATCGAAGCGAGTTCGTGGTTTTGCGAGAAGCTGCGCTTGGAAGGGCTGACGCTCTGGCCTCCCTTTCGTCCTGCTGCAGCCGCCAGCGCCGGATTTTGGGAGAAGCTGCGCTTTTCGTTAGGTACGCTTTCGCCGCCCTTGCGAGCGATGGCGCGCTGCTTTTCCGGGTCCATGGAAGCAAAGCCGCGAGTCGAGGTTGGCATGGCTGATCTCCTGTCCAATGCTGCGGTCCAGACCTGACCTGAACGCAGCCTTGGCGCCGTGGTTCCCCTCACGCTCCTCAAAAGCGCAGCCCCTGTGACAAATGTGGGAGACGATTCAGGAACCGGCCTGAAACGGCAGCGTTTCCCTTCAAGCGCGGCGGTGCGCGCGTGAAGGAGTGACCGTATGAAAAAATGGCTTTTGATCGGCGGTATGGCCTTGGCCCTGGCGGGCTGCGGACCAACTCGCAGCGACAGCGTGTTCACCGGCGCTGCGGTTGGCGGCGTGACGGGCGCTGTCATCGGCGGCGCAGCGACGGGCCAACCCGGCGGCGCGCTGGCTGGAGCCGCCATTGGCGCTGCGACGGGCGCCGTGGTCGGCGCTGCGGCTGCGCCTCTGCGTTGTTGGAACGATCCCTATTACGGCCGAGTCTGTCAGCGCTATTGAAGTTGATGGAACCGACGGGAGGACGGCGCATTCTGCTTGCGCGTGCTGGATATCGATCCCCTCCCAGTCATCCAGCGTGCGCTCCGACCCGCGTTGGCTCCCCCGGCCAGCGCGGGTTCTTGCTTTTAGAAGCTACGTTACGCGTCCACCGCCTGCGGCCCATTGCGCCGCTGGGAACGACGATCGAAGAAGAGCGCCTGGCTGATCACCGCCTTCAACGCGTCGACCCCGAAGGGTTTGGTGATGAGGAAGGCGGGTTCGGGTGGACGGCCTGTGAGGAAGCGTTCGGGATAGGCGGTGATGAAAATCACGGGCACCTGGAATTCGCCGAGGATCTGGTTCACGGCCTCGAGGCCCGAACTGCCGTCCGCAAGCTGGATGTCGGCGAGAATGAGGCCGGGCTTATGAATTCGCACCGCGTCGACCGCTTCCTTATGGGTCCGCGCGACGCCCACCACACGATGGCCCAAATCTTCCACCAGGGTTTGTATGTCGAGCGCGATGAAGGGTTCATCTTCGATGATCAGCACATCGGTGCGGATCTGGTGGGCGATCTCCTTGCCGGCCTGATCGATGAGGCTGGTGGCGTCTTTGGGCGTCACGCCCAGAATGGAGGCGACCTGTTCGGTGTCGAAGCCTTCGAGCGAGGCCAGAAGAAAGGCGATGCGCGGCCTCAGCGGAATTGCGTCCAGATTGCGCCGCGCGCCGCGTTCGTCAGGCGATAGAATGTTGGGGTCGACATGTTCGTTGACCGGCATCGAACCCCAGAGGGTCAAAAAGGTGCGGTAAAGCGAGGCGCGCGTCTCGCCGCCGGCCCGAAAGGCCTCTGGGTCTGCGACGATGGCTTCGAGCGTCGCCAGAACATAGGCGTCGCCGCCACCCTGGCTTCCCGAAAGGGCGCGGCCGAAACGACGAAGGTAGGGAATATGTGCGGAAATTTCCTGGGATACGGACATGCTTAAAAAATCCCCTGCCGTGACTGCCGAGCTTGAGAAGAAAACTCCTTGCGAGCTGAAAAGTTCCGTCGACCTTGGGAACTCTTTTTCTTGGCAGGCGTTGGTGACCATGGGTAAGCCGCGACATATGTTGTCTTTGGCGGACTGAAAGGCCTGTCGGGACGCATGCGGTGTGCAGGGGGCGAAGATGGATGAACGTATTGTGATGAAAATGGCTGCTGATGGTGCGGATGAATTTGATTTTGATTCAGGCGAGGTCGCCAGGGTTCGCCCGGAGCGGGGAGCCGCGCAGATCATAAGGCTTCAAAGCGCAAAGAACCGTAAGCGGGCGCATACGTCGAATGATCCGCCAAATGTCCCGATTGATGAACACATCGGACGCCATCTCAAGGCTATATATGACGACGTGTTGAACCAGCCTATTCCAGACCGGTTTCTCGATCTTCTCAACCAACTGGGCGATGACACGTCCACTGAGTGAGATGCGTAAAACGAGGATGCGTAACAATGGTCAGCCAGCAACTCAGGGCGGATCTTATCGGAACCATTCCAAATCTGCGCGCTTTTGCGGTGTCGCTGTGCGGCAATCCTGATCGGGCGGACGATCTCGTTCAGGAAACGCTGGTCAAGGCGTGGAGCAATCTGTCGAGTTTCGCCGAGGGCACCAATCTTGCGGCGTGGCTCTTCACCATCCTGCGCAACATCTATTATTCGGAATATCGCAAACGCCGGCGCGAAGTCGCCGATTCCGATGGCGCCATAGCCGCGCGTCTCGCTACGGCGCCTGCGCAATCCGGCCACATGGATTTCCTCGATTTCCGCACGGCTCTGCAGAAACTGCCTGCGGACCAGCGCGAGGCGCTCATCCTTATTGGCGCTTCCGGCCTCTCTTACGAAGAGGCCGCGGGGGTCTGCAACTGCGCCGTCGGCACGATGAAAAGCCGCGTCAACCGCGCGCGCAATCGTCTCGTGGAATTGCTTGCAATCGTTTCGAGCTCTGACTATGCAGCTGGCGCCGATTGGCAGTCTGGCATAGACTCCCTGATCATGGGGCAGAGGTTCTCGCGCACCGGAAGCGATTGACCTCAGCTGTTCAGGGGGTCGTCATGAACGAATCCAGCGAACCTGGCGCGCGCGTGGAGACCGACAGTTTCGGCTCCCTTGAGGTCCCTGCCGATCGCTACTGGGGCGCGCAAACCGAGCGCGCCCGTCGCAATTTCCACATTGGCGGCGAGTTGATGCCGCGTGGCCTTATTCATGCGCTGGCGCTTATCAAGCGTGTGGCTGCGGAAGTGAATCATCAGCTTGGCGCCCTTGACGCGCCGCGTGCTCACGCCATCGTCGCCGCTGCGCAGGAAGTGGCTGAGGGTCGCTTCGACGATCACTTTCCTTTGGTGATCTGGCAGACGGGTTCGGGCACGCAGACCAATATGAACGTCAATGAGGTCGTGGCTAATCGCGCCAATGAACTCATGGGCGGGTCGCGCGGCGCTCGCTCGCCCGTTCACCCCAACGATCACGTAAATCTCGGTCAATCCTCCAACGACAGTTTCCCCACCGCCATGCATATTGCGGCGGCTTTGGCCATTCAAAACCATCTCCTGCCCGCCCTAGATGCGCTGCAAGCGACCCTGATGGCGCGCGCGCAGGATTTCGCGGATATCATCAAGATTGGCCGCACCCATTTGCAGGATGCGACGCCGATCACGCTGGGGCAGGAATTTTCAGCCTATGGCGCGCAGGTGAGCCTTGGCGCCGCGCGCATTCGCCAGACCTTGCCTGATCTTTTTGCTTTGGCGCAGGGCGGCACAGCGGTTGGCACAGGGCTCAACACACGCGTCGGTTTTGCAGAAAAATTCGCTGCGCGCATGGCGGAGTTGACAGGGCTGGCCTTTGTTTCGGCGTCCAACAAATTCGAGGCAATCGCCTGTCATGACGCTATCATCTTCGCTCATGGCGCGCTTGAGGCCTGCGCCGCAGGGCTTTTCAAGATCGCCAATGACATCAGGCTGCTTGGCAGCGGTCCTCGCAGTGGGTTCGGGGAATTGCGCCTGCCCGAAAACGAACCAGGCTCTTCGATCATGCCGGGCAAAGTCAATCCGACGCAGGCGGAAGCCTTGACCATGGTTTGCGCGCGCGTCTTCGGCAATCAAACGACCATCGCTTTCGCCGGCTCGCAAGGCCATCTCGAATTGAATGTGTTCAAGCCGGTGATCGCCGCCTGCATGTTGCAATCCATCCAACTCATCGGCGACGCCGCTTCAAGCTTCCGCATCCATTGCGTCGAGGGGCTGGAGCCCGATCGCAAGCGCATGGATGAGCTGATGCATCGCTCGCTCATGCTCGTCACAGCCCTTGCTCCGCGCATCGGTTATGACAAGGCGGCGGCGATTGCAAAGGCTGCTCACGCCAACGGAACGACGCTGCGTGAGGAAGCATTGGGGCAGGGCGTCATCAGCGCGGAGGATTTTGACGCCATCGTGCGGCCGGAATCCATGCTCGCTCCGGGTCCCTGATCAGCGGTTCCCGCGGATGCATTGGCGTGTGAAATCGTTGATCGCTTCCTGATCGGCGGGCGATAGTCCTTCACGGACCAGGCGTTCCCAGATCGGCGGTTGTTTATGGATTTCACCTGCGATGCAGCCGCATACGTTCCGGCAAGTTTGCGGACCGCCGCCACTCGCCACGCATTGCGCTGAACAGCTCGCGACGAATGGTTCGGCCTGCGGGGGAATGATCGGCTGCGTCGTCAGCGCGCGCGCGACCATGAAAAGCACCGCCAGAAAAATCGGCTGATGCGCCAGATAAACGAAGAGGGAATGGCGGCCGCCCCAGACGAGCGCAGCGCTCGCCCGGCCATTTGCGCGCCAGTCGGCCACCCATGCGGGCAGCCCTCGCGCAAGCGACAGGCGCATTGCGATCAGCCCGGCCAGCACGATGCCGAAATAAGGCAGCAGCGGCCGCCAATCGTTGCTGAGGGGCTCTTTCGTTCCAAGCCCCAGCCACCAGAATTGCGGCGCGTCAAAAAGGGGCGATGCGATGGCCAGCGGCGCAATGAGCGCGGCCAGAGCGATGATGGCGATCAGCCAAATCGGCGCCCGCAGCAAGGGCAGGGCGAGAAGGCTCGATAGGGCGATGCAGTGGAGAATGCCGAAGAAGATGAAGCTTTCGGGAAAAAGCCAGTAAGTCGCCCCGCTGACGCCCGCCGCCGCCAGTGCGATCACGCTAAGGCGCCGCCAGAACGCGCCTAGTTTAACGCCGTCGCTTGAAGCAAGCGCGAGACTGACGCCAACGAGAAAGAGAAAGCTCGCCGCCACACCATGGCCAAAGCCCATGACCACGGGGTCGTAGGGCAGATCGGGCGAGACGAGGCGGAAGTAGCCGAGATCCCATATCAGATGGAAGGCGAACATGCCCGCCAGCGCTACGCCGCGCAGGGCGTCGATGGCGTCAAGTCGTCGAGCTGCTCCGCTCACTTGGCCTGCTGGCCCTTGAAGTGGCTGAACACCATGTCGGGCGCAGACAGGTTATGAATTGAGGGCGTGGTGCGCCCAGCCCAAAGCTCGGTCGCCTGCGCCTGCTTGAAGGTTGTGATCGGCGCCTCGCCCCAGCCTTCGCCGCCCTTGTTGCGCCATGCGAACTTAGCCACGTCGGCGTTGAACTCGGTGGCGTACATGGAACGCATGGTCACGAAGGGCGCGCCTGCGGGCATGGCGTCTGAAAGACTGACATCAAGCACGATGCGCTCCTGATCTATGGTGTCGAGCTTGATGGTGGCGGAGCCGCCACGCGCGAAGTTCAGCTTGAAGGTTTTCGTTGCAGGATCGAAAGCCACATCCTTCAACGCGACGATGGGGCGCTCCTGAATTTCGACAGGCCCAAGCAGGAAGGAAGAGCCATAGGCTGTCCAGCGCATGTCCCCAAAGGGCAGGGGACGCGCGCGCCAGTAGCCGTCAGCCGGATAGAAAACGAGGACTTCTTCGGCGCGCTCGCGATAGCGCATCCACAGCTGCACCAGATGCAGCCCGTTCTCGACGCGGTCGCCAACGCGCACCGGCACGGTGGCGGGGCGCCAGAAGCTGGGGAAAGCATAGCCCGTCAGCCAGAATTCCGGCGTCTCCCAGAAGGTGACGCGGCGGGAATTGTCGGCTTTGAAAGACGGGTCGCGCGTCATGTCGCAGGCCGAGAAATCCGGCGCGAAGCGATCGTGGTTGATCGTGTTGATATAGGCCGGATGCACCGCCTGAATGCGGAACTGCCGGACGAGCGGCGAGATGAAATCCACCTGCACATTGTCCTTTTCCGCACAGAGCACGGGGACAGTCTTGTTCACGACGTCGACGGCCACTTCATCGGGGTCGATGCCATTGGCGGGCACGAAGGGCTTGTCGATGGTGGTGAGCGTTGAGGCCGCAGGCGTCTTTGTCTGGGCGACTGCGGGCAGCGCCGCAAGCGCGGAAAGTACGAGCGAGGCGATGATCGGGCGCATCATGCGTGGGTCCTTGCAGTGGTGGTGGCGCTTTGCGCGATGGTTTCGTCGAGTGCTTTGAGAATGTCGGGCGGAGCGATTTCTTCCGGCAGAGCGCAGAGCCGCCATGTCGTCAACATGCGTCCTAGCGCCGGAGAGGCGGTCAGCACGGCGAAGGGCGCGGCGATGACGTAGCCGAGCGTAAGGGGCAGCGACCACAAGAGCAGGTTCGGCGCCGTCAGTCCCGTGACGATGAAGAGCGCCGCGCCAAACAATGTCTGCGGCCAGAGTCCCGCAAAGGCGGTGGCGTAGGACAGCGCATGGGCGTCACGGTCCTGTCCGTTCCAGATGACCGAGCGTCCGAATAAAAGGCCGATCATGAATAGGCTCGTGCGCAGGGTCGTCGCGGCGCCCAGCAGAAGCGAGAACACGAGTTCCACCACGCAGCCCGCGCTGAAGCGCAGGATGCCGCCGTAGCGTTTCATCTCGCCTTGCGTCAGCGCGATATCGATGAAGCCCGCGAGCTTGGGCGCAAGATACATCAGCATGAAAACGAGATAGAGGCCGATGGCGGAGCCTGCGGGAAACTGCGCCATGTCTTCGCCGTCGAAGGGCTTCAATGCGCCAAGCAGAATGATCGCCGTCCATGCGGGCACGCCCATGAACATCATGATGGCCCAGATGAGCTGGAAGCGGCTCATGGGCTTGATGCCCTTGAGGTCCAGCAGCTTCAGATATTGCATATTGCCCTGGCACCAGCGCAGATCGCGGCGCGTGAATTCGAGCAGGGTCGGTGGATTGTCTTCATAGCTGCCGCACTCCTGCGGCAACACGCGCACCTCAAAGCCCGCGCGGCGCATCAGCACCGCCTCGACCTGATCATGGCTGAGGATCTGCCCGCCAAGCGGCGGCTTGCCGGGCAGGTCTGGCAAATGGCATTCGTGGGCGAAGGGCGCGATGCGCACGAGCGCATTATGTCCCCAGAACGGACCGCAATCGCCAGCCCACCACGCGCTGCCCATCGTATAGGGCCGCATGCCATGGCGCATGCCGAACTGGAACAGCCGCGCGAAGGCGGAGCTTGCAGGGGCGCCCACGACGAGGCTTTGCAGGATGCCAAGTTGGGGATGGGCCTGCCCGATGCGCACCATGCGCAGGATCGTATCGCCGGACATGAGGCTGTCCGCGTCGAGCGGGATCATGAATTCGTGGTTCTGGCCCCAGCGATTGCAGAAGTCGCGCAGATTGCCGGCCTTGAAGCCCTCGTTGCTGGTGCGGCGTCGATAGAAGAGGCGCGTTGCGTCTGCGCCCTCGCGCGCGCGCCATGCGGCGAAGGCGGCTTCCTCCTGCGCGCCGACATCGGCCTCGTTGGTGTCGCTCAGAACGTAAAAGCTGAAATGCGCTCCCTCGCCCGTGGCGTCGATGCTCGCCTTCACCGTCTTTAGCCGCGCGAAGGCCCGCGCCGGGTCCTCGTTGCGGATCGTCATGAGGATGGCGGTGCTGGCTGTGATGGACGTTTGCAGGTCGCCCGCTGCGGCGAAGGGGGCGACTGCCTCCATGGCGTCGCTGCGGCGCAGCAGGTAGAGGCCCAGCAGCGCATTCCAGACGCCTAGCACGCTCCATGGCGCGGCTATTGTGAAACAGGCGAAGATGAGCGCATCAATCACGCTCCAGCCGCCAGCGCCCAGAATTTGCGCGAGCCAGAGGAGCAGGCCGAGATAGACCGCGCCGCTGGCGAACAGCGCTATGCTGCGTCTATGGCGGAGTTCGTCCGCGCTCTGCAGGCCCGTCGGCGTCAGCGGCTCTTTGGCGGGATCTGTCATCGGCTCTTTGGGCCTTTCAGGCAGGAGCGGCTGGAATTGGCGCTGCGGATGTCGTAGCGAGGCGGGAACATAGTGGGAGCTGCGCGCGTGGTCGAGATCAAAACCCCGGCCGGGAAAGAGGCCCAGGCACTCTGGTACGTCGAACCCGGCGTGGCGGACCTCCGTCGGGCGCAGGTCACGCCCGGGCCGGGGCAGGCGCTGGTGCGCACGCTCTGGTCGGGCTTGAGCCGGGGAACGGAAAGACTGGTCTTCAACGGGCGGGTTCCGGCGTCAGAATATGAGCGCATGGGCGCGCCTCTTCAGGAGGGGACTTTCCCTTTCCCCGTCAAATACGGCTATTGCGCGGTGGGGGTAGTCGAAGACGCGCCAGAGGCGCCAGATCTCGTGGGCCGCGCTGTATTCTGCCTGCACCCGCATCAGACCCTGTTCGCCGCGCCCCTCGCCATGCTGACCCTGTTGCGGGAGGGCCTGTCGCCCCGCCGCGCCGTGCTGGCCGCCAATATGGAGACCGCGCTCAACGCGCTCTGGGATTCCGGTGCGGGGCCGGGGGATCGCATCACAGTCGTGGGAGCCGGGCTTGTCGGCCTGCTGGTCGCCTATCTCGCCGCAGCCCTGCCGGGCGCCGACGTGACGGTGGTGGACCTTGACCCCAGCCGCAGAGCCATCGCGGAAAGCTTCGGCGCGCGTTTCGCCACGCCCGCGGAGTACGGCGGGCCGGGCGACGCCGATGTGGTCTTCCACGCCAGCGCCGCCGCAGCCGGGCTCAAGGTGGCGCTCGGCGCTGCCGGGCTTGAGGCGCGGGTGGTGGAGCTGAGCTGGTATGGGGAAGGGGATGTCGCCGCGCCTCTTGGCGGGGCCTTCCACAGCCGCAGGCTGAGCCTCATTTCGTCGCAAGTGGGCCATGTCGCCCCCTCCCGCCGCCCCCGCTGGACCTATGCGCGCCGCCTCGCAAAAGCCGTGGAGCTTCTGGGGGACGCGCGGCTCGACGCCCTGATCAGCAGCGAGGTCGCCTTCGCCGACCTGCCGCAGGCCTTGCCTGCGCTGCTGGCGCCGGGCGCGAAGGGACTGGCGACGGTTGTGAGGTATGGCGCCGCTGGCGCGTGACCTCGCTGCGTTTTCACTCTAGGGTCAGTTCGACTTAACCCATACAGGAGCAGCCCATGTTCGCCGTCGAGGTGCGCGACCACATCATGATCGCGCATAGTTTCAAGGGGGAGCTGTTCGGCCCCGCGCAAAAGCTCCACGGGGCGACCTTTGTGGTGGATGTCGCTTTCTTCCGCGAGGAGATCACCGCCGATGGCGTCGTGGTCGACATCGGCCGCGCCCATGATGCGCTCAAGGCGACGCTGGGGCCGCTGAATTATCAGAACCTTGACGAACTCCCGCAGTTCGCGGGCAAGCAGACGACGACTGAATATCTGTCAAAGTATATCTTCGACGCCATGGCGAACGCCGCGCGTACTGGCGCGCTGGGGCCGGGCGGAGAGGGCATCGTGAAGATCCGCGTCAGCCTGCATGAAAGCCATGTGGCGCGCGCCTGGTACGAGGCCGCGATCTAGCTTGGCGACCCGCGCGCTCTTCGCCATTCCCGGCGACATCGAGACGCTGACCGGCGGTTATGGCTATGACCGGCGCATGCTGGCGGAGCTTGGTGCTTGCGGGGTTGAGATCGCGCATCTGAAGTTGCCGGATGGGTTTCCATTTCCGGACGCCGCCGCCCTAGCGCAAAGCCTGAGCCTGCTCTCGGGCGTCGGCGCTGATCAGGTTCTGCTGGTCGATGGGCTCGCCCTCGGCGCCTTGCCGCCGCAGGCGCTGGCGGGTCTCAAGGCGCCGCTTGTGGCGCTGGTGCATCATCCGCTGGGTCTTGAGAGCGGGCTCGATCCCGCGACTGCGCGCGCCCTGATTGAGAACGAACGCGCCGCGCTCGCCCATGCGCGCCATGTGATCGTGACAAGCGAAACCACCCGCGCCAACCTCATCGCCGACTTCGCCGTGCCCGCGCAGCGCGTTACGGTGGCCGAGCCCGGAACGGACCCTGCGCCCCGGTTTCATGGTTCGGTCGGCGGCGGCCTTGAATTGCTCGCCGTGGGCTCGATCACGCCGCGCAAGGGGCATATCGTTCTGGTGGAGGCCCTCGCAGGGCTGTTCGACCTGCCATGGCGGCTCACCGTCATCGGAAGCCCCGACCGCGACCCTGCCTGTGCGGCGGAACTGCGAACAGCCATCGCGGCCCTTGGCCTTGAAGATCGCGTCCAGCTTGCGGGCGAGGTGTCCGAAGGGAGCGTCGGCGCCGCCTACGCCAATGCCGACCTCTTCGTGCTGCCCTCGTTTTATGAAGGCTATGGAATGGTCCTCAGCGAGGCCATGGCGCGCGGCCTGCCCATTGTCACGACGACCGGCGGCGCCGCTGCGCAGACTGTGCCAGACGCCGCCGCCCTCAAGGTTCCTCCTGGCGATGTTCCAGCCTTGCGCGCAGCCCTGCGCAGCGTCATCGCTGATAAGGACCTTCGCGCCGGTCTCGCCGACGCCTCGTGGAAGGCGGGGCAGGGACTGCCGCGCTGGAGCGATGGGGCGAAGGTGATCGCCGATGTCCTCAAAGCCGTCAATGGAGCGCCCGCATGACTGGTTTTTCCGCCGAATGGCTCGCCCTGCGCGAGCCTGCCGATCACCGCGCCCGCAACCCGGTGGTGCGCGATGCGGCCCTCGCCCATCTTGCGGCGAAACCCGCGCCCCGCCTTGTCGATCTTGGCTGCGGCTCGGGCTCCAATTTGCGGGCGCTCGCGCCTTATCTTCCCGATGGTCAGGTCTGGCGGCTGGTGGATGCCGATCCTCTGCTGCTGCAAGCCGCAGGCGAGGCGCTGACGGCATGGGCGGATCACGCTGAGCCGATGGAAGGCGGCGCTCTCATGCTCTGGCTCGCAGGCAAGCGGATCGAAGTTCATTTCGAACCAGCCGATCTCGCGCGCGACCTTGAAGCAGTGCTTGATCGCCCCGCTGACCTTGTGACGGCCGCCGCCTTTTTCGATCTCGTGGCGCCCGATTGGCTCGCCCGTTTCTGCGATGCCCTGCTGCGCCGGCGCCTGCCGCTCTTTACCGTGCTGACCTATGACGGAGTCGAGCGCTGGACCCCGCCCCATGGCGCCGACGCGCAGGTTCTGGCTGCCTTCCATGCGCATCAGACGACGGACAAGGGCTTTGGCCAGTCTGCAGGTCCGGGCGCCTTCGCCTTGCTGGCTGACGCCTTTCGCAATGCAGGTTGGCGCGTCGCGGTGGGTGAAAGCCAGTGGGTCCTTGGCGCCGCTGATGAAGCCCCTCTGATCGCCGCGCTTGCGGAAGGAGCGGCTGGCGCGGTTGCGGAAACGGGGCTCGTCGCTCCCGCCTCTCTCGCCTCATGGCTTGAGGCCCGTCGCACTGCGCAGGGCTGCGAGATCGGTCATAAGGATCTATTCGCCGCGCCCTAGCGACGGCTCGGCAACATGCGTTGCAAAACGCCGTCGCGCTTGATGAACGTATGCATCACGGCGGCGCCGATATGGGTCAGGATCAGCCCCGCCATCACCAGGCCTAGCGTCTTGTGCGTGGCCGCGAGCACGTCATAGATCGGCTCGCTCTTCGGCATGAGATGGGGCAGGGTGAAAAGGCCGAAGACGGAAACATCGACGCGATAGGCCGAGGTCATCAACCAGCCCAGCAAGGGCATGATGAAAAGCAGCGCGATGAGAGCGTGATGCACGCCGACGGAGGCGCGGCGCTCGAATGGCGCAAGGGTTTCAACTGGCGCGGGCACGCCAAAAATCTGCCGCGCCGCCACCCGTACAGACGCCAGCGCGAAGACGGTCACGCCAAAGGAGCGGTGCAGGTCGAAGATCTGGTTTTGCAGCTCGCCTTCATGCAGGCGGATCATGACGATGCCGCCCGGAATGATCATCAGGACCAGCAGCGCCGTGATCCAGTGAATCCATTTAGACAGGGACGAATAAACGGGCGGGCGAATGTGATCTGACATTGTCTGGGCCTCCCACCGCCGAATGATTTCATATTAACGCGCAGTCGAAAAGAACCTCGCCGCCCTCAAGAAGATGGGCCTTGGTCGATGGGCGCAGGGCGCGGGACAGGTCGCCTTGCGGGGCGAGGTCGAGCCCCATTTGCCCCGAACCGATGATCACAGGCGCCATCAAAAGATGCAGGCGATTGACGCAGCCCGCATCAATGAAGGACGAAATGGTGCGTGCGCCGCCCTCGATCAGCAACTTGCGATAGCCCCGTGCAAACAGCGCCGCCACGATGTCGGCAGGGCGCATCGCGCCATCCTGCAGGGGCAGGCGAATGGGCTCCACGCCCTCGGGGCAGGTCTCGCATGCCGTGACGAGCAGAAGGGGCGCGCCGTCCCGCGCGAGCCATTTTCCCTGCGCCCCGGCGCGTCCGCGCGGATCTATGACGACGCGCGCCGGACTTTTTCCCGCGACGCGACGCACCGTCAGCATGGGGTCGTCAGCCAGAACGGTTCCCACTCCGACCACCACCGCATCCACGGCTGCGCGCAACTTATGCAAATGGTCGAGAGCCGCTGAACCGTTGATATATCTGGACTCTCCCGTCACGGTGGCGATGCGTCCGTCGAGGGATTGGCCGAGTTGCGCCACGACGAAAGGCCGGTCGGCGGGCGCGTCTGCGATGGCCCTGAATGGGTCTTCCATGCTCTCTTTCTGCTCTGCGGATTCACCACCAGCCATCGGGGCTCCTATGAAATGAGCAGGATCTACGGTATGAAGCCATCCAGAAGATGATTGCGCGCGTATGCACGGCAAGTCAGTCGAATTCAGTCGGGGGTTGCGTGGCTGAAATCAAGAACATTTTCGATGCAGAGGGTGGAACGGGACAGATTGCTGTCGAACGCGCCCTTGCAGAAGTGCGCGCAGGTCGTCCGGTCATCGTCAAGGCCGGCCGCTCTCATTTGCTGATGCTGTGCGTTGAAGCGCTGGATGATCGGCACGTCGCGGCTTTCGATGCGCTGGGCAAGCGCCGCGCGCGCCTGCTGCTGCCAGCGCCCCGCCTTCGCCGCCTTGGCCTTGACCGAACGAAGCCCGGCGCCATCGCGCTCCCCACGATCGATCTCGCCCGCATAGCGACGCTCTCGCTTGAGACGGGCGCGCGCATCGACGCGCCGGTGGCTGCGCTCGGCAGGCTCGATCTCGCTGTCTTCGAACTCGTGCGTCTGGCGCTTGTTCTGCCCGCAGTCGTCGCCCTGCCTGTGTCGCTTCGCGACATCGAAGGCGAGGGGCTGGTGCGGGTTGAGGCCGCCGCCATTGAGGCGTTCCGGCGCAACAGCGTCCGAGATCTTCACATTGTGGGCCGCGCGCCCGTCCCGCTGGAAGGGGCGCCCGAGACGGAATTCGTCATTTTCCGCGGCGGGGAAGGCCTGCGCGATCAGGTGGCCGTCGTGGTCGGCAAGCCCGATTTGTCGGCGCCGGTCACGGTGCGCCTCCATTCGGCCTGCCTCACGGGCGACCTTTTCGGCAGCCTGAAGTGCGATTGCGGCGATCAGCTTCGCCATACCGCGCGTTTCATGGCCGAGAACGGCGGCGGCGTGCTGCTCTATCTTGATCAGGAAGGCCGGGGGAATGGCCTCTCCAACAAGATGCGCGCCTACAAGTTGCAGGCGCAGGGCTTCGACACCTATGACGCCGATGAGGTCCTTGGCTTCGATCATGACCAGCGCGGCTTTGATTTCGCTGCAGAAATGCTACGCCAGATCGGCGTTGCGCGGGTCCATGTGATGACCAACAACCCGCTAAAGCTCGCCGCGCTCGAGGACGCCGGGCTTGAGGTCGTGTCCGACCGGCGCATCCTTGGCCGCGTCACCGACCAGAATGTCCGCTACCTCGCCTCCAAGCGCGACCGCGCCGGGCACTTCATAGACGTGGATGCGCCCCCGCAGACGGGCGGTAAGGAATAGTCTATAGAACCGGACCCGTGTCTGATCAGATTTGTCGGATTAGGTCCATGTCTCTTCACCGTGAGACCGCCGGTTCCGCCGGAGGCCTCTATTTCTTTGCAAGCCTGGCCTTCGTTGCGGGATCTTTCGTC
The DNA here is from genome assembly GCA_947455285.1 of Beijerinckiaceae bacterium. Lineage (GTDB taxonomy): Bacteria > Pseudomonadota > Alphaproteobacteria > Rhizobiales > Beijerinckiaceae > Terripilifer. The sequence continues at coordinate 15,932 of CANGOK010000030.1, forward strand.
CTCGCCTGGCCCTGGCTTTCGGGCGCCGTCACCATTCCGTGGGACGCCAAGGCGCAGGCCTATCCGCAAATCGTTTTCCTGGCCCGCGCGCTCGCTTCTGGCGACAGCCCCTTCTGGACCCCCAACGTATTCGCTGGCTTTCCCCAGATCGCCGACCCGCAATCGCAGATTTTTTCGCCGCCCTATTTCCTGCTGGCCCTGTTCAACGCCGCCCCGTCCTTCCGCGCGGTGGATGCGGTGGTCTTCGCGATGCTCGTCCTCGCGGGGTTGGCGCTGATCGCCTATTTCAGGGATCGAAGCTGGGGACCGGCTGGCGCGCTTGTCGCCGCTTTCGCCTTCTCCTTCGGCGGTTCAGCCGCATGGCGGCTGCAACATATCGGCGAGGTGATCTCGCTTTGCTGGTTCGCGCTGACCCTGCTGGCCCTTTCCCGCGCGCTCTCCCGGGCCTCCATCCTTTACGGCTTCGCTGCTGGCGTGCTGGCGGGTTTCATGGCGCTGGGGCGCGACCAGATCGCGCTTTTGTGCATCTTCATTCTCGCCGCTTATGCGCTCTGGCATTTGCTGGATGGGCCGGGATTCTGGCGGCGTCTGCGGCGCGCCCTGCCGCCGCTTTCGGCGGGTTTCGTAGGCGGCGTTCTCACCGTCGCCATTCCCATCGCCTTCACGCTGCTGCTGGCGGATGACTCCAATCGTCCGGGCATTGACCTTGAGGAGGCTGTGCGCGGTTCGCTTCCGCCGTTTGCGCTGCTTTCGGCGGTGGTCTCCAATCTCTACGGCGTCGATGGCCCCATGGTGGATTTCTGGGGCCCGCCTTCTTCACTGGTCTGGGGCGAAACCGAGATCAATCTCGCCCGCAACATGGGCGCGATCTATTTCGGCGCCATTCCGCTGGCGGCGCTGGCCTGCGCGGCGTGCGTCCTGCGGGACCACGCGGTGCGGGTCTTCGCGGTCATGGCGCTCTTCATGGGCCTCTACGCCCTTGGCAAATATACCCCCTTCTTCGATCTCGCCTTCTGGATCCCCGGCGTCGAGCTCTATCGCCGCCCGGCCGACGCCACTTTCCCGCTTTGCGCGCTTCTGGCGATCCTCGCGGGCTATGGGGTGAACGCCATCATCGCCCGCTCGGACCGAGCGCATGTGAAGACTGGCGCGCTCGCTGTGGCCTTGCTGTTCGCGCTTTGCTTTTACATCGCCCTGGACAAGGGGCGCCTCGCGCAGGCTTCCGGCGCGCTGTGGGTCGGGGCTGTCTCGCTGACGGTCGCCCTCGTCGCCCTGTTCATGGCGCCCGCCTTGATGCGCCGCGCCCCCCTGCTGGGGCTGGCGGCCCTGGCAGCGTTGATGACGCTCGATCTTGCGGTCAGCAACAAACCCAATGAGTCCACCGGCCTGCCGCCGGAGACCTATGACGAGCTTGAAGTCAAATCGACGAATGAGACGCTGGCGCTCATCCGCGACCAACTGGCGGCCCATGCGGCGCCTGATCGTCGCGACCGGGTGGAGTTGGCGGCCGTGGACTATGAATGGCCCAATCTCGGCCTCGTTCACGGGTTCGATCACGATCTTGGCTTCAATCCCATCCGGATGAAGCTCTTCACCGACGCCACGAATGCGCAGGATCAGGTGGCTATACCCGAGCAGCGCACCTTCTCGCCGCTCTACGCCCATTTCCGCTCGCCCCTGGCGGATCTGCTGGGGGTGCGGCTGATCGTGTCGCGCTATCCGCTGGAGCGGATGGACAGGGAGTTCGATCCCAAGGACTTCAAATTTGTGGCGCAGACAAAGGATGGTTTCGTCTGGGAGAACCCTCGCGCCCTGCCGCGCGTGATGGCGCCGGGGTCCGCGCAGGTCGTCGACATCGACAAGATGCTGACCGAGGGCGGCTGGCCGGATGTTGATTTCACCCGCACGGTTCTGCTGGACGCGGAGGAGGCGGGCCCCTTGCTTCAGGCGCCGCCCGGCGAGGCCAAGATCATCTCCTATCGCAATACGGAAGTGGTGGTTGAAGCCCGTTCAACCGAGGGCTGCTATCTCGTCCTCAACGATATCTGGCATTCCTGGTGGTCGGCGCAGGTCGACGGTGTCGCCGCGCCGATCCTACAGGCCAATGTCATGTTCCGCGCCGTCCGGCTGGGCCCTGGGACCCATCAGGTGCGGTTTTCCTTCGATCCATTTGCGGGTCTATGGTCGCAAATCTGGAAAAGGTGAGCATGGACCGTGGCGTTTCTGACCCGCGCGCAGGGCTTGCCACTCTCGCGCGTGCTCTTCATAAGGTCCGTGTGGGCCAATTCGGCCCTGTGGACATGTGATGGCCCTCCCCGAACGAGATATCAACCACGAGCCGCATGAGGCTTCGCTGTTGGAGAGAGGCATCGTCCCCGAACTTGAGGACCCCCATCACGACAAGGCCATGCAGCGTCGCAGACGCTGGCGTCTTGTGGGCGCCGCCCTCAGCATAGCCCTGATCGCGCTTTCGGCTGTCGTTCTCTTCAATACCCTGCGCAGCGTGAGTTGGCGCGATCTGCGCGCAGCTTTCGAGGCGACCGGCTGGGACCAGATCACCCTC